>WRFP01000053.1 GCA_009778725.1 Propionibacteriaceae bacterium | reverse complement strand
CTGACACGCACCATCATCAACGATGCCCGATTGATCCCACAGGTGGTGAAATCGCTGGATGCCGTACACATTGCGTCAGCTGAGTCACTGGGTAGTTCACTGAGCTACGTCGCCACAGCCGACAAGACCATGCTGTCCGTCCTGAAAAAACGTGGTCTTCCCACACATATGTGACGCCTGACCGCTTCAGGGTCTGACTCTCCTCGTAGGGCAGACCCGAGTCTGGAAAGTGACCTCGGCATTGGAAGGATAGGTCACATGTTCCGGATTGGTGAGTTTTCGGAGTGCCTAGGCCGTACAGCAGATGTAACGATAGATGGGTAGTCAAGCATTCACGACTGCCTCCACGGACCTAGCCCACCCTCCACTTCGTGCTCATGAACTAAAGAGCACCTAGGCTGGAACGGTTTCGCTTTCCGCCGGTGGTGACCTGTGGATCCATGTGCGCCTTTATCGGTGAGTGGCTACTCACCCAAACTGCTCCAGTCCGTTCACTAGCCCATGTATGTGACGTGGCCAATACCGGACGGATTGCAAGAAATATCCGATATGACTTGAACGATGAACTCCGCCGACGACAGCTTCTGGGCTGCTTGAGTGGTATTGTCATATTGCGCCATCACTTTGGCGGATTCAGCATTGTAAGCTGACATGAGAGTGTCGCTGTCGATGCCAAATGGATCGACCGACGGAATCCCGAAATCCAACCCTTGATCAAGCCCACTGGATGCATCCCGATGGTGAACTGTGAACCAAGTTTGCGAACCACATTGCGCCGTCAGGACACCACCTGGTTGGTCGACCGTCTTGCCTTGCTGCGACTCGAATATTGAGTTTGTGTAATAGACACCATCCTGAATATTCGAGAAGTCTCTTGCTTGGAGCGCCTTTGTGAACATCACCGCAGCGTTTTCACTTGGACTGGTTGGCGGGGCTGCAGCAGACGCTGATCCTGGGCAAGCCGGTATTCTACTCGCGACGTCTTGTGCTGAGCCAGTGGCAAACAGTGACGGGTATTGACTCTGAAGCGTGTTTTTATCCACACCTGGAAGTGAGATTGAAACAATCCCGATCAGGGCGGGCGAGTGAGGATCAATGCTATTGTTGTCGATCTGGATGAACCCCGTTCCGCACTCTGCTTCCATCACCACCAAGAAGTCATCTATGTTCCTGCACTGTTCGCCGTTGCTGGGTACTCGGGTTACGATATTTGTGAATCCTTGGCTATCTAGTGTGGTGGCCAAGAGTTGAGTAGCACTGTCCAACCTAGAGAAGTCACAAAGATAAGAAGCATTGGTACTACCACCGCCATTCTGCCCGGTTGAAGCGGTCGAAACCGACGATCCACTCAAGCTTGGGGACATCGCTGGAGAATCACTGGAATCGCCGTGGCCTTGGATGACTGGTCCGCAAGCGGTCAAAGTGGTCACGCCCAGGAGACTTGCAACGGCTAAGGCCACCTTCGCGGCAATCCCTACCTTCATGGTTTCTACCTCCTAAATGAGGTTACAAATGCAGGAAGGGCGGAGCGCCCGTTCAAGTTAACTTGCTGGTATCCATGTTACCTTGAATAGAGCCTTGATGTGTGAGCATTCGAGACAGCAGCCAGGGTGAGCGAAGAAGCGAACCAAATCTCGACGCGCTTCGAGTCGCACTCGCTCAGGAGCAAGCCCGTCAACACCTCACGTTGGAGGACTTGTCGACGCGTACCGGACTGAGTCGCACGTCAATATGGAATCTCACGAATGGTGAGTTCGTGGGAAAGCTGTTGACCTGGTACGCACTGGCGCAAGCGCTCGATGTTCCGTTATGCTACTTCGCCCAAGCACTGGAGTTGCCCATGGGCCAGTACATGCCGCCGTACCACCGGTCCTGATATCAGACTGGTACAATTTCCGTTGTGGCCCCATTGAGGGTGTGTCCCTTGGGGGTGGTGGGAATTGTGGTGGTCGTCTGAGTGTCGGCGAGAGCATGGGGGCGAGTGACAGGAGCACTAACACTAGTTGTTCGAAGACCGCATTAGACCACCGATGACTCGTTCTTCCCGTGGTTGTTGGAGCCGCGACACCGGGGAGCCCAGGTGAGAGAGCTGTGGGAGCAGCAAGGTTCGGCTGTGAGGCTGATCGCCTAGTTCGCAGGGATGTCGAGGTGTATGGTGCACAGGCGACTGGCTGTGCAATCGTGAAACGGATATCACGCTGGGATCAGCTCACCATATCGCTTCAACGCGTCCTGCCTGCTGATGCCAAGGGCGGAACCGATCATTGTCCATGATGCGCCATCGTGGCGGGCCTGCGCCACAGCGGCCTCTATGGCGTCCTCAGCCTGGTCGCGTTGGCTTACGGCCTCCGTGATTGCCTTCAGCCTGGCACCTTCGAAGGTGGTGTGCGGGTCGGGGCCGGCTCCTTGGTTGGCGTTCTCGATCTCGTCGAGCATGTCTTCAATACTTCTCATGGTTCACCTTCTTTTGGGTAGGATTTTGGGACGGGCGGGCTGGCAGTGGAAGATCACCTGATCTGTGTTACAGTTATTTCAGTTAGTATCATGATTGGAGGTACCAACATGCTAGTACTTGAGCGCGATGCTCAGGCGCTTCGCAATGCTCTCGCATCCGGCAGCGACGAGATCTCGGTGTCGCTGTCGCGTGAGACCGCCGAGTTCCTGGCCCTAGTCGTGGATGCTCAGGCAAACGGCCAAGAAGTCGTGTTTTCCAGGATGCCTGAAGAAGTCAGTCCCGAAGACGCTGCGAAGATGCTCGGCATGTCAAGGCCGTTCATCCGCAAGTTGATGGATCAAGGCGTCCTCCCATTCCGCATGGTCGGCTCACACCACCGGATCGCGGTTGCCGATCTGGAAACCTACTGGGCATCTGAGCGTGATCGCCGCCAGGAGGCTATGCGCCAATTCTCAGCGCTGGAGAACGAACTTGGATTGACTGAGTGAACAACCACCGCGAGCCTCGCCTGCCCAGCAGAATACGAATCGTTGTCGCCGACGCCAACGTGTTGTATTCGCGCTGCCTGCGCGACTATCTGCTCTACGCCGGCGAGCACGGGCTGATCGCCCCACACTGGAGCGGGCACATCCTCGCTGACATGGCAGACCATCTGATCAAGAATCGTAGTAACTTCGATCAAGACGCCGCCCAACGTTTGACGGCAGCGATGACCAACGCGTTTCCCGATGCCTTGGTCACCCCTTTGCCTGAACACTTCGACCGCCTCCAAAACTATGTGCTGCCCGATGATGATGACCGCGATGTGATCGCCTCGGCCCTGGCTGTGGAGGCCAGCATTATTTGTACCAACAACCTCAAACACTTTCCGAAGAATGTCATGAACGATCTTGGCATAGTTGCGATTACTCCTGACACGCTCTTCGTGCAACTCATCAACGACGATCTGGCTCAGATGATCGAGGTGCATAACGATTCTGTGCGATACTTTCATGGCGCCACCGACGCTTCGACCCTGTCAGCGTTGCGAAGAGCCAGGGCTTCGCGCACCGCCGATCTCATGGGTCAGGTGCTCGGGCTAGGTGGCTGATAAGGGAATACGCATCAGGAGATCACCAGCAGCGTGTTCGGAACTTGGGCCTCAAAGGGGTCATTTTGGGGAAACACCTCGTTAACAAGAAAAACTAGTTACGCTGCCTGGAGATCTGGCGTCTAGTTCTATTGCGATTCTCCTGTGAAGCGGCATGCATATTTGACCATCATCAGGGGCGTACACCGGCTTCTGGCTGCGATGACGTACATTGTAAGAGAAGACCCCGGAACGATCCCCACCTTGAAATACCAGGTGAATTGCCGGGGTTATTGCGTGCCCCAATGCTACCGGCGTGTTCTGGCAGCATCCAAGCCACCGCTGCTTCATTCTCGGAGCGCGCCGCATGATAATAGGCACTGCTGCCGTGTTCACCGGTGTGTTCTTTGAACACTGAAGGAGGCATCGTTGTGACCCGGCAGCCACTAACAGCACACGACCAGAAGCGGGGAATCAGACGCCAGTGTTTATGACGATACGACGCGATAAAAACTGACAATCAGACGTACCATTTTCTGACAATTAGACGTCAGCATTGCTCAGATCCAATTTATATAGCACTGCAACACAACAGGTACTGTGCATCCCTACTCCCTATTAAGACTATTGTTCTTGTCGTTTAGTTTATCAGTTTGTGTCGAGTGATTCGTTGGCCCATCCGGTGTTTTCGACGGTCATCCAGGCGGCGAGTTTTCCGGTGTCGGCTATGACGGCGAATCCATCGGTGTCCATGACTTGAGTCTCGTGAGCAATCAGATCGTCGATGCTGAGGTTCTTGTTCCAATAACCCTTTGTGGATCCGACGAAATTGTGGGCGGCTCGTCCGGCGGCGGCTTCAAAGATTTCACCGTTGTAGGTGTTCTCACGTCGCAGCAGCCAGGCAACGACGGGGGACACCAGCCGAGCAGGCATCATTGATTCGATCTGTTTGCGGGCAGCCTCATCCTGCATATCACCCGACATTTGTGTGAAGGCTCCCGGTGCGACAACGTTCACTGTGATTCCGTGTTCGGCACCTTCGTACGCCAAGGTTTTGGCCAAACCGAGTACGGCGCCCTTGGATGCCGCGTAATGTCCGATGAGCGGTTGCGAAGTCCATGCACTCGATGAACTGATCATGACGACACGACCGTACCCCTGATGGACCAGATGAGGCCATGCCGCGTTGAGCACGTTGAAAGCTCCGTACGCGTTGACTTTCATCACCTTGTCAAACGTCGCTGCATCCATGTCCAGGAAGGGTACGTTGGAAATGATCCCAGCGTTGCTCACCACGATATGAAGTCCACCAAGCTGCTCGGTCGCGACCGCGATCAACTGACCCGCTTGGTCTCGATTCGACACATCGTGGTGGCTCACCGTAGCTCGCCCGCCCGCTGCGACGATTTCGTCCACCGTGTCCTGGGCCGCAGGCGAAACGTCGTTGACGACGACAGCCGCACCCTCAGACGCAAGGAGTAGCGCATGCTGTTTACCCATTCCCGCGCCGGCACCCGTCACCACGGCAACCTGCCCATCAAAAAGTCCCATTGTTGATTCCTCTCAGTTGGAAAGTGGTTTTCATTCTCGATGAAACCAAACGATTGTTATTTTGACGCTACCACACGGGGGAATGCGCGAAATTGATCCCGAGTTTGCGACGAGATCGGCGAAGGCCCCACTCAGTACGCGCTTTACCCTCACCACTATGCATGCGTCTATGGTTCAGCATTCGCGTGCCTGAGCTTGCCTCACATGGGGTACCTGGGCGCTTGGTGCGACCGGTTGGCATGGTCAGCCCTCCAGGTCACCCAGGTTTGTCTGTCCTTCTCATCCAGTTCTGTCATCAGGTTAACAGTGGGTATAGTCTGCAAAATGATCGGAGTTTTCCGGTGATGGCACAAAGGAGGAGCCGTGAAGGCATGGCGTTTCTATGGAACTGGTAAGCCCCTGCACATGGATGATGTTGAAGAGCCTCATGCCGGTATGGGCGAGGTAGTTGTGGGCATCAAGGCTGCGGGAGTGTGCCACTCGGATGTATCCACGTTGGATGATCCGGGCTGGATGGCGTTCTACCACCGCGTTCCGATTGCACTGGGCCACGAAAATGCCGGGGTCATACTGGAGGTTGGTGATGGCATGGAGAAGTGGAAGGTGGGCGACCGTGTCGGGCTGGCCCCGATGATGGACGATACCCATGGGCTGGGCAGCGGCGACTGGGACGGTGGCTTCGGAGAACAACTGATCGCCAAAGAAAGGAACTTGGTCGCATTGCCCGACGAAGTGCCCTTCGATATGGGCGCCGTGGCCACGGACGCGGGTTTGACGGCGTATCACGCTATGGTGGCGCAGGGCGGAGCCAAGAAAGGCATGAAGATTGGCGTCATCGGCTTGGGTGGGCTGGGTTATGTCGGTGCCAGGGTTGCCGTACTGCTGGGTGCCGAGGTGTACGGGGCTGACGTCAGCCCATCAGCTCGTGGGTTGGCGAATGAGATCGGCCTGGCTGGCGTGGGTGAGAGTATCGAGGAGTTCACTGACAAGGGATTGGAACTAGTTGTCGATTATGCCGGTTTCGGTGTCACATCGGTATCTGCGCTGAACGCGCTTAGCCGAAGCGGCACACTGGTCCAGGTCGGGATGGGCAAGCTGGACATCGAAATCAACACTTTCCCCTTGATCACAAAACAGTTGATGTTCAAAGGCTCTGTATCGGGTACAAAAGAAGACTTGGCGGCGTTGTACGAGTTGATGCGCAGCGGTGACCTGAACCCGCCGATCAACCGCATCACCCAGGCCGAGATCCCGGATGCGATCGAAAAATTGCGCGTCGGGGGTGTTGTCGGTCGTTTTGTGGCGCTATACGACAATTAATAACAGTGCCTCGACGCGCCAACCGCTTCTCAGCGGCCTCGTCTGGGGCTCATAGGTCAACTGTATCGGGAAGAGTCCATGTTCCTGATCCAACGATCAGACTGAATGGGCGATTACGAGATATGTATAGATTTGCATTATGTGCATAATCTGCATATACTCGATGTATGAACGACACAGAGTGGAGCAAGGGCGCACAGGCCGCGTGCAACGCGGTGGGACGTGCGGCGTCGGCTACCGACCCTGCGGCGGCGGTCGCGGACCTCGCCGAGGCCAGCCGGGCGGTCGCCGACGCGCTTCAGGAAGCGATGGGTGCGGCGGTGCTGGCTGGAGCCAGCATGCGAAAAGTCGCAGAGATCGCGGGCATGGCGCCGAACTCGGTGCCTTCCCGTCTGGCCCGCAGTACTCCGCTGTCCGCCTACACCGACGGCGGCACCGTCACGGCTGACATGATTGCCGTGGCCCGCCACGACGCTGCCACCGGGCGTACCCCGATGGCCTTCAAACCCCGACGAAAGGACTAGCCATGACCGACCCCAACCTCACCCACATCGAATTTGTCCTCGACCGCTCCGGTTCGATGATGTCCATCAAGGAGGACATCGAGGGCGGCTTCAACGCCTACATCGCCGACCAGCAGACCCAGCCGGGACGCTGTACCGTCAGTCTCTCCCAGTTCGACGATGTGTACGAACCGGTGTTTACCGCCCTCGACGTGAAGGCAGTCCAGCAACTCACGCTGATGCCCCGCGGTTCCACAGCCCTGCTCGACGCCGTCGGGCGCAGCATCACCGCGCTTGGCGAGCGGCTCGCGGCCCTGCCGGAAGATGATCGTCCCAGCAGGGTGATCTTCGCCATCATGACCGACGGCATGGAAAACGCCTCCAAAGAGTTCACCCACGCCGCGATCAAGGAGATGATCACCCACCAGGAGAAGACATACGACTGGGCGTTCTTGTACATGGGCGCGGACCAGGACGCCATCGAGGTCGGCGCCAGCATCGGCATTCGCGCTGACCGGTCACTGACCTACGGCCGTGGCCGCGCCCGAGCGGCCTACGCGGCTAGTTCGCGGTTGACCAGTGCCTTCCGCGCGGCTCCCGCAGGGGTGACACCCGACGGTGTCGGGTTCGACCAGCAGGACCGTACGGCAGCCAAGGACTGACACCTGAAGACACGGCTTGGCGCAAGCTTGTGTCTCTCACCCGTACTGAACAGCGTATTTCTAGACCCAGAGCCTCTCAACGGGCAAGACATGAATACGATCATCAGCTACATAGAGGCTCTAACCATTAGTTCTGCATATTACAATCCGGAAATCATGCTGTCAGGAGAATCGTGCTTCGAGAACCCCTTATGGAGACTTGATGCCGGCTGGAGGACCATGTCATGGCCTTCAGGCCCGGAATCGTGTCTACCCTGGATGTAATACGCTACCCAGGAGGGTGTATAGAGAACAAGCAGTGCTCCAGAGTAAATCCATAGTGCAACGAAGGACTGTTGACGATACTGGACTATTATCCATAAGATCAGCATTGACCATTTGACCACCATGTGAAGGCGGCGAGGAAGACCACGTGGCATGAACAAGGTCGGGGCATCTATTATCAGCCCCGCACTCAACACAAGAAATGCTGATGTGACACCGTTAATTGTCAGGGTTCCACTCAATAGTGCGATAATGCAATAAGCAATTAATGCGATGAATGCTCCTACGGAGAGGGTTCTGAATTTGGCAAGGCGTAATCTGACCCGGTCTCTTGGCAAAACATGATCGGAAAAGAGCATGTCAGCTGCAACAAGACTAGGCATACGGGGAGTCTGTCCAGCCGCCGCCTGCCTTCGTAGAAATACGTTGTTTACCACCAGCCAGAAAACAACGACAATCGGAGTTGACCGGAATTCACCGGTTGAGGAAACTACCACGATCATCGCTACAACCATGACTAGGTTACTTGCCACGGCGGTCCAAGTTAACAAAATGTCCTTAAACAGGAAAAGTGACAAGGGCCTGGTCCAGGCAAAAAATCGGCGTTCGCCCTGTGGTTCGAAACCAGCGGAGTGTAGTCTACGAGCCACAGTCGAGACACCCCAGGAATATGCGAGAAAAGTCACCAAAAACGAAATTGGCAGCCATGATACTGCATTGGCAGGAATGCGGTAACCAAGATATAGTGCCGTCCCTGCTAGGAATAGGCCACAGAACAAGAGACCTGCGTAGATACTTCGTGACCTCTGTGTTATACGAGAAGCAAGATAGTCATGACTGGGCAGGAGCCAGTGATTACAAACCCAAGATACAATCAGGGCCAAACCCCACATAAACCTGTTGCACAATGCTGTTCCAAGGAGAATGACGACTACGGATGTCGCTTCTGCAATCCATAAATCTCGCAAGACGTAGTCGACCAGGTAGGCAATTCTGTAGGACAAGCTTGGTCGCCGAAAGCCCAAGCCATACCAATTTTTCCAAGTGGCAAACGCAGCATTGCCGAATAGCGTAGACACTTGGACCATGACCATGTACAGAAATAGGAGTAGTAACGTCCATTGAGGTTGAGCTATCACACCAATAACTACAAGGCCGCCCACACCTGTCCCAATCAGCACCTCTTTGAGGACTTTTCGCTTATGGCGGCTCACTTCGATCTTGATAAGTGCTTCCAGAAAATCTTTCATTCGACTTCCTTTAAACACGCATTTTCAATAGTCCATGTGGCATCAACACATTGTCGCAAGGTTGTCCTGTCATGGCTTACGATCACATGAGCGCCGAGACGCTGGCTGAGCATGGTTGTGAGGTTGTTGTTGGAGTCTTCGTCGATGGACTCAAATGGCTCATCAAGTAGCAGAATGTCTGCCGTTGACATCAGTCCGATTAACAATGATACTTTTCTCACAGTACCTTTTGAGAGTTCACCGATTGGTGTTTGAGTGTACTCAGCCAAATGAAGTTGTTCGATTTTTTCCGAAGCTGATGTTGTGTCAAAAGAGCGCAAGCTGGAACATAATCGAACAATATCATCCAACCAGAAAGCCTTGTAGGCAGCCATATCGAAGTCCACCAGGTAGGTCGACCCATCCGTACCAATGCGACCTTCTTGAGGCGTGAGTTGTCGATCAAGTAACTTAAGGAATGTAGTTTTCCCACAACCATTCTTACCAGTTAGACCAATCTTAGGTGCTTCCACATCAACAGAGCACTCTCGGAACACCCAGTTACGGTATTTAAACGACATATTTTCACACCTGTACAACGACGGTTCCTTCCAAGATTGCACCCACCAGTGTGAGGAGGATAATTACCGAATATAGAGACAATGAAAGCATCATCCCTCGTCGAAGATTAGTGATATCTCTACTTTCCGAAGAAGAAAACTGGGTCAGAGAAAAAAGCAGGATGTAACTCACTGTAACAGCTAAAAGCAGAGCAGTAACCTCAAACAAGCCGTGACGATAAACCATCATCACCTGCAGCATAAATGGCATAGTAGCGATACTCGATACAATGACGCCAATCATGAAGAACTGTACTGCGGTAATTAGAGAGTTGATCACTGGCAGCAACGAGATGGCTGTAAAGAGCAATAGGTTATGCCAAAATAGAGCTGATATGGACATGGGAGTTTTGGACGTCAAGGGGGAGTGCCAGGCCCCATTTGGGCGAATCAAACTTTTCTCGAGCTGCGCTGGTGGACTCTTTGAAGGCCCATCCTTACAGAAAAAGCCTCGCCGATTAGGAGAAGCATTTCGGCTCTAGCCCTGGCGGAGTCTATTGATGTCCATGCTCCCAGACGTTCTGGGTCTGCGCGGCGTACCTGGTGGCGTTCTCAATCTCGACACAGCGACGAAGTTGATGATCGGTCTGGGCTGCTATGTGTGGGCGCCACCTTCCGTCAACTCTGATCTATGGTCAAGGGGTATCGATCTGGTGTTCGACTAGCTCGATAGCGATGCCCACCCTGATGCGTCACATGCGGGGCGAATCACGTCACGGTAGAAACTGTCAAAGTCCATCCTGGATCGCTCGTCGGCAAGGGTTACATCTCGTGTCCCAAACGGCATGATGACAAAGAGGTTCTGCTTCCGACTCATTGGTCACCCGTTCGTGAGGTTGGCGGTTGGCCGATGGATCATGAAATCCCACAGCAATTCTGGCAGCAGGGCATGATTGAACTTGAAGGCATTCACTCGTAGCCGGTCACAGTCGGGTATGTAGTGGCTGAAAGAGTTGAAGGGGAGGAACCGGTCGAGGTAACTACGAGCCGCTCCGGCTGAACCTGCGCCTAGCTCCCAAACGCTCGCATCCGGATGGATGTCTGCTCTACCGTCGCTGCCAACCGCAGCGAGCGTGTCCCCGTCAACCATCGACGCCAGCGTTCCTGCAGTATCTTCTGTGAAGTACCACTCGGCGTGAATGAGTGATGTGTCCGGAATCGGGTCGGAACTGGTGTGGACCATGGCGGTTCGAACCTCGTCGACGGACGGTTGCTGGCCTACACGGGGAAGAGCGAACCCTCCATTGGCGGTAACCACACATCAATTCTAGTGGCCCGTGTTTGAGAGATGAGTTACCCGTACGCCGCGTGACCCTGAGTCGCGGCTTCGCGCATACGTCTGGGCGTCGACATCAAGCCTGGGTTCTCCAGTCCGACAGCTGCTACGCACCTGGATGGCATCCCGCAATCTCAATGAAAGGCCACTATGTCCGAGAAGCCGGTCCCTGTGATTGATGCCAACCGTGCCACCTTGCTCCCGAATCCGGAACCATCCCGGCGCTCTCCACACCGCCAGGTATCAACGCCAGACCGGCGGCACCATCCTGCCCGGCACCAACCCGACCATTTGGTGGATCGGCGCCGGACTCCTGGCCGCTGGGGTCGCCACAGCCACCGTTCTGATCTTCAGGCGCCGCCACACCGTATAGCGACGCTGTGACACGGCTCGGCGGGACCAGACTCACACTGGTCCCGCCCTTCCGGTGTCGGGTAGAAGCCAGTCCACCCAGAAGGGACCGATAGACTCGTTTGGCATCTGTCGAGCCGGTCACCAACCAAAATTTCCGCGCTCAAACTGCCCAGCAGAAAGGACTACTGATGAGAGCGCTGTATTTCGACCAGTTCGGTTCGTCCAGCGTTCTGAAGTATGGCGAGATTCCCGACCCGGTGTCGTCCGAGGGCCAAGCGCTGGTGCGTGTCAGCTACGCCGGGTTGAACTTCGCCGATATCTACAGGCGTCGCGGCCAATACCACCTCGACGGTGCCCCTCCCTATATCGATGGCTACGAGGCCGCCGGGATTGTCGCTCAAGGCGACAGCAAACTGGTCGGGAAGCCGGTGCTGTTCGTGGACGCGCCGCGATCCAATGCCGAACTGGTGGCGGTGCCCGTCGACAAGCTGATCCTTCTACCCGACAGCGTTGATTTGAAACTGGCCGCGACCGTGGGACTACAGGGGCTGACCGCCGACTTCCTCAGCCACGATCTGGGTCGAAACACCCCTGGCGACCAGGTGTTCATCACCGGCGTCAGCGGCGGTGTCGGCCAACTGCTAGCGCAGATACTGGTCGCCGACGGCATGGAGGTGTACGGGTCGACCAGCACGCCCGAGAAAGCCAGCCGGGCACTGGAGCTGGGGGTCCATCAGGTGCTGCCCAGCCGAGACTTGTCCTGGGTGGCGGAGTGGACATCCAGGTTCGACACCGTGTACGACGGGCTGGGCACCACATTGAACGATTCCATCGTGCTGACTAAGAACCGGGGATCGGTGGTCATGTTCGGCTTAGCCGCTGGTGAGCCGCCCCAGGTGGACTTCACCGACCTGATCGGACACTCGAAAAACATTCTGACCGGCGATCTGTGGGACTTCCTGACCACTGCTGACGAGAGACGCCGCCGGGCTGAGCGTTTGTTCGGCTACCTGCTTCGCGGCCAAGTCACACCAGCCAACCCGACCGTGTTCCCACTCAGCAAAGGGCAGGCCGCCCACGATCTACTCGAGTCAGGCCACAGCACCGGCAAGATCATCCTGCAAGCCTGAGAACAGACAGGTTGAATTACCTTGAGCCATGCCATGCGCCCCGCACCCAGCCATTGTGTGAACCATTTCCGGGTCAGTCTTTGCCGACGAGCGTGCTTCGTTCGTGCCCGCATTTTGGCCTATAACCCGGCGATGGCATGTGGCCTCCTTCGGACATGTCAATGCCCCGGCGAGATATAACCCAGTTCCCTGGGTCAGCGCTCCACCGGGGCGTCTATCATCCATTATTCCATGCCGAGACGCCTTCAGCCAAGGAAGCGACGAACGACTGCCGACACAGAATCCCGGTTCACAAGAGACGGTGGGGCCTTCCCAGCCTCGGTCGCTTCGCCCCCTCAACCCCTTCGTCGCGTTCGGCATACGAGCAAGCTCGTCTGCTCTCGGCTCAATCGGGGGTATTCAGTCGCTACGCTCCCTGCGACCCCCTTCAATCGCCTCGGCAGACAAGCAAGCTCGTCTGCTCTCGGCTCAATCGGGGGTGGCTAACCGGGCTTGAACCGGCGACCCTCAGAACCACAATCTGATGCTCTACCAACTGAGCTACAGCCACCATGACACCGGGTGGGTGT
>WRFP01000052.1 GCA_009778725.1 Propionibacteriaceae bacterium | reverse complement strand
GAACCCCATCTAGTTCGATTCCTTCAGCACGTACCCAATCCCGCGGACGGTGTGAATCAAGCGCGGCTGCGAATCCGCCTCGATCTTGCGGCGCAGATAGCCGATGTACACTTCCAGCGAATTCGCTGTCGTCGGGAAGTCGAAACCCCAGACTTCGTTCAGCAGCCAGCCGCGCTCCAGGACCCGGCGCGGGTTCTCCATGAACGCCAGCAGGAGCGCGAATTCAGTACGCGTCAGCGTGATGTGATGCCCGCCCCTGGTGACCTCGCGGGTCTGCGGGTCCAGTGTCAGGTCGGCGAAGGTCAGCATCTGGCTGGGCTCGCCTTCCTCGTTGGAATGGGAGCGCCGGGTCAGGGCCCGCAACCGCGCCAACAACTCGTCCAGGGCGAAGGGCTTGACCATGTAGTCGTCAGCCCCCGCGTCCAAGCCGTCTACCCGATCCTCGATGGCGTCGCGCGCGGTCAAGATCAGAATGGGTACGTCATTGCCCGATGAACGTAACATGCGGGTGGCTTCCAGCCCGTCCAGGCGCGGCATCATCACATCCATGATGACCGCGTCGACGGTTCCGCCGGACAGTTTCGCCAGCGCCTCGATTCCATCTTGAGCAGTGCCCACCTGGTATCCGGTGTACTGCAATGACCGAGCCAGGGAATCCCTCACGGCTTGGTCATCGTCCACGACGAGGATATGCATAATGCGATTCTGCCATGTTTAGTTAGTTTGCGCTCACAAAGTTTGCCCTATTCGTCCGCCATTCGGCCACGATGAACAGACGTTCAGGCTGGTCCGGTTCTGAAGAACAAGTCACCACACCACGGTTTTCGGCAGGAAGATTGAGTCCGCCAAACAAGCTATCTACGTACTGACTAGGGCTGATAGCGTGGAGGTGCGATGACGGCGTCGAGCTCCGCCATGTCCTGGTCCGTCAGGTCGAAGTCGACCTGGGTGTTTGCGAGAATAAATTCTTCGTGGACAGACTTGGGCAGGGGCAAGGTTCCTTTCTCGAGGGTATATCTGATGCAGACCTGAGCAATGGTACGGCCCACTCGGGCAGCCACGGCGGCAATCACGGGATCACCAAGTATTTTGCCGGTTCCCAAGGGGGAATACGCCTCGATCAGGATGTCGTGGGCCTGGCAGTACGCCACCACTTCGGGCTGGGTGAACCCAACATGGAACCGAATCTGGTTGACCATGGGAGCCACCGAGCACTGGGAGGTGATGTTCTCAATATCGTCAATATCGAAATTCGACACGCCGATGGCGCGGACATCGCCGCGCTGGTAAGCCTCCTCCATGGCCGCCCACACCGCCACGTTTTCTTCGAAGTAGGTCTTGGGCGTCGATCGCGTGAACATCTCGGTCCACGGCCTGGGGGCATGGATCAGCAACAGGTCCACGCAATCCACATCCAGCAATTCCAGGGAACTGGTGATCGACGCGGTGGCCTGCTCATAGGTCTTGTAGTCTGCCGGCACTTTCGTCGTGATGAACACCTGGTCGCGCGGGACACCGCTGGTCCTCAGCCCCTCGCCGACGCCCTCCTCATTCTGATAAACCCTGGCCGTGTCGAGGTGGGTGTACCCCGCATCCAGGGCCGTCCTGACGGCCGCCGGCGCGACCTCGTTGGGAGTCTGCCAGGTCCCGAAGCCCAGTTTGGGAATCGACGTTCCGTTGATCAGATCGAAGTGCTCAGAAAGTACGCCCATGTTTCCTCCATCAAGGTGTTGTGCGGTTGGTGCGTCAGTGGTTGGTTTCTGCATCACCACTGTACTCCCGTCCTGAGACATCGCTTCGGAACCGACACCAGTTGTCGCTGAACATCGGTTGTCACTGAGCAGGGTGCTGGTGTGACGACCCATGGGTCAACCACGAGTTGTCACAGGTACATCCCCGTACCCATGGAAGACGGGGGCGGGGACGGGACCTCGGCCCCGGACTGGGGGATCGCCGCGCGCGTGCCGTCGTTGAGACGCTGCGAGATGTGCTGGGCGACCAGGGCGGTCTGCAACCCCTGGAAAAGACCCTCCAGCCAACCGACCAACTGAGCTTGTGCGATGCGCAACTCGGCATCGGAGGGGGTCGAGTCCTCTGCGAACGGAGTGGTGATCCGCCGCAGTTCCTTGGCCAGATCCTCGTCCAGACCTCCAGCCAACTCATCGATCGACTGCGCGTAAATCTCCCTCAGGCGCGCCCGCGAGGCGTCGTCGAGGGGAGCATCCTTGACCTCGTCCAACAGCCGGGAAATCATCCGGCCGATCCGCATCACCTTGGCAGGTTCGGTGATCGACTCCTCAGCATCTGCGGAGTCCGGTTCGGGCGCTGCCAAGACGTACACCTGGCCATCGGGTCCCTGGCCGAGGACCAGGGAAGAGGTCTGGGCGTCGGGTTCGGCGGCGGGCTGGTTCTCATCGGTCATGGGTCTATTGTACTTTTTCCGGGCAATTCCGCCCGCTTCGTCTACTTGAGCGGGATGGATGCCGGCACGCTCCGCAGCCGTGGCCGACCGGAGTTCGACGGTGAATCTGAGATTCGGCATGCCTGTCAACTGCCTGCGGTATTATCGCAGGCGGAGCCGGATGACCTGTTCAGGGGAACCGGAGCAGGGGGTCGAGCCAAGTCTCGTCTGAGGATCTCAGACATCCGGATAACCAGAGATAAAGGTGTACGGAACAACACTATGGGTATATCGCTCATGCCAGACCCGGCGTACTTGATTACGATGGGTGATGGGACCATCAAGCAGATCAATCCTTCCACCGGAACTCGGGTGTGGACTGTTCCCGGGCGTGGAAATCGCCCGCTGGCCGACACCGACCCCGACACCCGGCCGGTTTCCGACACCGACTGGACCCACGCCTGCGCCTTCTGCTCGGCTCGTTACATGGAGACTCCCCCAGAAAAAGTACGCGTCGTGCGCGACGACACACTGGTTGACGCCGACATGAGCGACCCGGAGGTGACCAGGGCGCAGGACCGTGACGGCAAAGCCCAACCCGGTGGCTGGCGCATCCTCGAGCGAGTTTCAGCTGAGAATCTGTTCGACACACTGGCTGAGTTCCGGGTCGTCCCCAATCTGTTCGAGATCGTCAGCTACAAATATTGGCACGAGAATTATGGGTACGAACTCCCGCCACACATCGCCGCCTACAAGCATGCTTATCTGTCCAGTGACCAGGGGAAACGTCATATTTTCGCGATTCAGGCGGCCAAGATGCGCCAGGCCGGGAAGACGGCGGAGGAGATTTCCCGACTGGAGCAAGAGCGGATCATCTGCGAGGCGGACGCGTTCTTCGGGGGCGGCCACGACGTGGTCGTCGCGCGCCGGCACTGGGTCGACGGGGCGGGGACTTCGGCCGAGCTGGCGTCCTCGGGCACGCTGACTCCCGATGAGCACTTCCAGTACATCCGGCTGACCCTGTTAGCGATCAAGCATTTGTACGAATCCAACCGCTACATCCGCTACGTCGCGGTCTTCCAGAACTGGCTCAAGCCCGCCGGGGCCACCTTCGACCACTTGCACAAGCAACTGGTCGGCATCGACGAGCACGGTGTCAACGCGGACCAGGTTCTCACCCGTGTGCGCGAGAATCCCAATTTCTTCAACGAGTGCGGCGTCAACTACGCCAACTACCATAACCTGTTAATCGCTGAGAACGATTCAGCCCTGGCCTTCGCGGGCTTCGGTCACCGCTATCCGACAATCGAGATTTATTCCAAGTCACACAAGTCTCATCCCTGGGAGCAGTCCGACAAGGAAGTACGCGACATGTCCGACCTCATCCACGCCCTCCACGCAGCCACCGGCGCCGAAGTGCCCACCAACGAGGAATGGCATCACGCCCCCGTCGACGTCGATGTCCAGATGCCCTGGCGGATCAACATCAAGTGGAGGGTCTCCACCGTCGCCGGCTTCGAGGGCGACACCAAGATCTACATCAACACGATCTCCCCGTACACGATCCAAAAAACCGTCACCGACCGCCTGCACGAACTACGCGCCCAAGGAACAATAGTCAACATGCACATCGGCGAGGAATGCACCGGCGCCCCCAACCCCTTGAAGTACAACCCCGCTTTGTGGTGACAACCCTCGGGGTATGTGGTGGGCATCTCCGCCGTCGACGCCACAGAACTGCCGTACCGAATCGTGCCCCGGACATACTTGCGACCCATCCCTGAAAGCTGCCCGCCAGCCACCCAGTACGGATACTACGAGCCGTGTGACTGAGCGAAACCTTCGAAGGCTGACCCGTCGACCGCATGTCTGCCCGACTGAGCGACCCACTATCGACGGAAAGGTTGGTGAAATGATGACAGTGAGCTCTTCCAGTCTGATCACTGTCTACACAGAAAGCATCATCTCACCCATTATCGGTCTTTACTGTATTGGAATAGGTGTTGTTCGCGGGTGGTAGTGATGGCTGTGATTGTGCCGATCGGGGTGGAGGAGGCTGCGGCGAGGATTGAGCGGACGCCGGTTTGCCAGGTGGTTGGGTCGGGGTCGGGGTTGCCGATCCTGGCGGCCCATAGGAGTCCAGCAGCGGTGATGAGGCTGGCGCAGATGGTCCAGGCGAGGGTTTCGGTCACGTGTTGGCAGGCCAGGTCGGTTTTCGTCATGCCGGCATGTAGGGTGGAGGCGATCTCAAGGCGCCGTATCCTGGTGGCGGCAAATCCGAGAGCGAGTCCGATGATGGAGGCGACCCAGGCGGCGTGGGCTGTCAGGCGACTGTTCAGTAGGCTGGTGGGGTTGTAGGTAGAACCGAGTGTGGTGTTCAACTGGTTGAAAGTGGCTTGCATACCACCGCCACTGTTGAGGGCCATGTATGTCAGACCGCCCAGGTTTTGGTCGGGCGGCCAGATTTGGGTCCAGCATTGGTCGAAGACACCGTCGGGTGGAACGGGGGTGACCATCACGTAGCCCAGATCACGGGCCCGCCCGTCGTCAGGCCACGTGTACACGCCGGCGACAGTGGTGATCCCAACCGAGGTGTGGATGAGGGTGCCTGGTATTGCGCCCAGCATTTGTGCCAAATCCGCTGAGAGCCAGACCCCGCCCGCCGAACTGGTGCCGGTGTGGGTAGGCTGCCCGATCGACGGCAGCATCGCGATGACTCCGGGGGTTACTTCGATCACTGAGACGGGGGTACCGGGCATGTTCAACACGGTGACAGAGGTTCCTTTGCGGATCGCTCCGGCTTGGCTGATCTGGCCGACGCCAGTCAGATTGTTGCAGCGTTGACCGTCAATACTACTAGCTGCTGTCAGCACTTGGACGGTAGCGCCTGCTGTATTAAATTGGGCGGCACCTTGCAAGATTGTGACGACGGAGCGGACATCCATGAACGCGATCAAACCGATCGTCACCATGAACAAGGCGGCGAACAGCACTGCCCGGTTGGTGCCGGATATAGTGTTACGCCACGCCTCGCTCAGTATGGAACTGGGCAGCATCCGGCGGCTCACGAGGCATCCCCAGATGGTGGATAGGCTGCTCCGAATGCCGGACTCCGGGCAGGGTTTTTCGGTCCGGTCGTTCCGGTGACCGGAAGCGATGGTGGTGTTTCAGCGGCTGGTGACTTGTTAGTGTCGGTTTCATCGCAGGTTTGATAGTCGGCCAGGTCAATGATCCTGGTGCAAGCGTCCCTGGTATGGGGGTCATGTGTGGCGACAACAACAATCACATCGTCTTGCGCAATACTGCCCAATACCTGGCTTACAGTTGCAGCAGTCGCCATGTCCAACTGGGCTGTCGGCTCATCCACCAACAACAAATCATTTCCCGTCGCCTCGGCCCTGGCCAACATTAAACGTTGCGCCTCACCACCCGATAAGTCACGAAACTGCCGCTTCGCCACGCCATCTAGCATGAACTTTCCCATGATCGCCAGCGCTTCCGGCACGGCCAGGCGACGCGACCAGCCTTTCGCCAACAGCGGTAGAACAACGTGATCAACAGCAGTCCTGGCAGGTACCCCGACCGGGTTTTGGAACACCCAACCCGTATGCCCGATCCCCGTTGTTGTCACCGTCCCAGCCGTCGGGGAAAGCCAGCCCGCCAGAATCGACAACAGTGTCGACTTACCCGAACCAGACGGCCCCACTACGGCGACCACCTCACCTGGGTCCAGCGTCAAATCCAGGCCCGTGAACAACATTCGAGTGCCGGGGAACTGGTGCGCCAAACCCTGGCCGATTACTTGTTTCATGGGCAACACCGTCACGAGCACAAAGTATCGGGGTCAGGCTGTACCTCAACACTACTCACTGACAAGCCAGACATCACCTGCACCATCGTCTGCCCCAACGACGATGACACGATCTTCACCGGCACCGTCTGCCCGCCAGAGACCACGCAACCCGTGCCCACACCCGCCACAATGACAGAAGACGGCGGCACCACCAGTACCGTCAACGATGTGGCCAACTGTACTGTCAACTGTAACGACCCAGAACCCGGATTAGCCGTGAAATACTGATACTCTGGGCCAGCCTCCACACCGGCCAGGAACACCGGATCAGTCACTACACCGTTACTATCCATCACCGCCGACAAGCCGTCATAGACAACAACCCAACCATCACCTGGCGGGTTAGTCACAGTCAAAGATGTCAAACCGCCACCAGCCTGCCCTAACGAGTCACCCGCTGACACCACGCTACCCACCGACGCTGGACACGCCGACACCGTCACCTGAGGCGAAGGAAACCACACCATCTGCGACAACAACAACGACCCATCCGCCGATACACCACCAGCCGCCTTCACCAAACCCTTAACCGCCGTCACAGTCACCGCATCATAAACCCCAGACACCTGCACTTGATAACCCAACCGCGCCAGCTCAGTCTGTAAACTCGCAACATCCGCACCCTGAACGCCACCAGAAAGATCACGCCACAATGGTTGTGACGTTGCCAAACCGATCACCGGCTGACCATCGACCGCAAGTAACGACTGACCCGAAGCCAACACCCCACCCACCTGGCATCCACTCGACGTTACCACACCCGACACGCCAGACCTCAAAGCCAACCCCTGATCCGTTCTCAATGACACCGCAACCTGACGCGCCCCATCAAAAGTCACAGACGACACACCAACCGACGACACTGACACACCGCCACCCTGTAACGACGACGGCGCCCGCTCCGGTAAAAGCAACACCGACACCAAAACACCAACCGCCACCAACACAATCACAACCAAACCAACAACAGCCCCACCGATCACTGAACGACGCCGCGGTCGGGCCATGTCCCTGCCGAAATCAGTCATAGTGGCCATTCCCGTCACATACATGAAGCAAAGACGGCGTCCGCCCCATCGTCAATACGGCTGCTGCCACAGCACCACTGACAACTCCAACTTGCCAAGACATGAGCACCTACTTGCCAGACGGAGTGCTCGGTGCGGTAACAGTGACAGCAGGCTGACTAGACTTGTTGGCATCAGCTTGCGCGGCTTGCTCGGCTGTGATGCCAAGTGCTCCGGTTGGATCGTAGTAGCAGACCAGCGCATCTGGCGAACTCGGATGGTACATAGGGTCATCCAGCATGGCCTGGAACTCATCATCTGACATCCCCTTGCCGTCAGCGACATTGTGACTGTCGTAGCAGGCCCGCATCTGCTGCCCAGGTGTTAGGCCACGTGGATTATTCTTCATTCCCAGATAGATCGGCTCGATATAGTTGAGCGTTCCCATGGAACACTGGCTGTTGTCATTACCGGGATCAACTGACGAACCGGTACCGGGCCCACCAGCTGTGGCGGAGACTGTGTACTGGTTGTTTGCGTCCACAATGACAGTCCAACCACGGTCAGCCATGCACGAAATGAACCTAGCTTGAGCCTCGCGATACTCTGCGTCAGTTATGACATCATCGGACAGTACACTCCGCTCGAAGGTGGTAAGACCAGGATCACTCAATGCTTGGTTGATTCGATCCTGCCAGAACCCCACTGCAGTCGCACTCGGACTTGTCGTAGTAGAACCATCTCGGGAAGTTGCACAACCCACAAGGAACTGTGCAACCACCAGCGCCATGGTCAGGTAGGTCAGACCTAGTGCAGACTTACGGAGATTAGTAGGTCGTGTCTGCATGGGCGGTACCCATCCAGATGTCCATGCTGTTGCCAACCGTCATTATTGATGAGGTGGTTGCAGTCGACGTACCGTAGACCTTGTTTCCGTAGGTCCAGTACATCGAGTTGCCTTGGATGTACTTCTTACCCGCCTGCACATACGTGCAGGTTGTACTTGAGACGGAGTTGGTCTGTCCGATCGATGTGCCTGTGGCGGCACAACTCCCGCTTGCCCCTGCCACAGCTTAGATCTCTGCCTGTGCAGGAACTGACAAACTCAATGCTGCGCCATTAATACCGACAAACACGCTGGCTACAATGACTGCGAATCGTTTCTTAAGGTTCATGGAAGTCCTCTTTCCTGTTCTCGTTGGCCGGAGCTCCGCACCCCTCATCATCGAGTGTGGATACGGAAAACAGCCATAAAATTTGATAAATTTTAACATGATTTTACAGGTTGTCCAACGCGGGGCTCCACTGCTTTTCTGGTGAGCCGTCACCGAATCGCTGAACTCCCCGCCCACAAGCTGCGATAGATCATAGTCGGCTGACTGAAGAGCGACGTGTTGGAGCGTGTGGCGGCACTGATCAAGGAAGGCCTCCGACTCGCGGTGATGATCGTGTCACCACGTTGACTCTGACCTGGTAGCGGTTGGGTCTCTGATTAAGAACTGGCGGAGCGTCTAGCGATCATCCTCCGTGATGCGAAAGGATGGTTGGTGCGGCGGGCACCACTGACAACCGGCCCGAGTATTGCATAGGCGACCGCTCAGCAAGACCATCTTTTCTCCGGGCAATCTCCCTATCCCGTAGCCCCGATTTTTAGGCGTGAAACCAGTCGTACTGGGAATTCCTGAGGGGATTCTTAGTGATATCACAGTCAATTCTTACTCGTTTTCCGTTGACGCGGGCATGTCCGAGGGTGTTGGTTGGACAGTGACGACAAGAAGAGGATTATTCGTGTCAGACAATGACGATGCCGTACCGCGTGACAACCCTTGGTTAGGGTGGGGACCGGGACAGCCGAACGGGGCGTTCGAGTTGGGTAGTAGCAACTCAGAACACGGCTGCACAGGTCCCTCACGCGGATACGGTTTGAGTCCAGCCCGGTGTCATGGGAGGCACCGGGGCCAGTTGATGTGAACTGGGTTGGGAGTCCGGATGGGAACCACCCCGGGGAAGAGGCTAGCCGACTGTGAGTGCTCGACCGCAGGTGTCGATCGTGAGGCACGGCAGTGGTACGCACGGGGCACAAGAAATCCTCATCTTGATCTGATCGGCCGGAAGGGTCGCCTGCGGGGCCTTGCACCCCCAGGACCTTCCGCCAGCCGACATCTTCCTTCAACCAGCGGTAGCCCTGAGTCTTGGTGACCCGTGGGTCCTACAGCCTGCTGGCGTTCCTGTCCTCGCTGATAGCATGGTTCCTTTGGGGACTGGATTTGGGCGCAGTACGCGTACTGGGATGCCTTGATCCGGCCGGAGTCGCACCGGTTGACACGAAGCGTGGCAAGGTGTTGGTTGGATAGCAGCGAGGTAGTGAGGGTCTCATGTCAGGCAATGACGACAAAGCACCCAGGAGTGATCCTGGCTCTGGTGCGACGCCTGACGCAGCGGAAGGATCGCCGGGTGCGGAGTCCATCCATGAGGACCCGGGGTTCGCGTACTTGTTTCGGGTCTTGGGGCCCACTCAATCCGCGGGGACCGGCAAAACGCCGGACGACCTCGGACGGGCACCGGGTACTCCAGCAATTGAACTTGTCTCACCGTCGGCCGCGCAGAACCAAATCGCCGATGCCGAAGAACCCCCGGTACCGGAAGAGCCCGCTGTCAAGAGGAGTTCGCGCGCGGCGCTCGTAGCTGTTGTTGTCCTCGCCCTGGTGGTGGCCGGTCTGGTTGGATGGCGAGTGGCAGGACCGCTGCTGGGGTCCTCAGCCGACAACGCGATCAAGCCCACGGTCACCGAACGGCACACCCCGCAGTCCGCGACACCCACAAGTGTGCCGGTCGATTTGTTCTCGGGGTTGGACCAAACCAAGAACGTGTCGGTCCTGGGCATCTGGGACGGGGTCGCGGTCTTCGACATGTACTACCCACAGTCGGACTCAGCCGGATTCCGGCTCTACCCGTTGGCGACGCACGTCTTGCGCGGCGTCCAGGTGACGACCGGTGAAATCTTGTGGACGTTGTCCAAGATGCCGGACCACTCCTCGATTGAGTTGGTCGGGTACGTCAGCGATTCTCAAGTGTGGAGTGGTGCGGTGGCCCTGTCGCTGCAAGCTCTGGGATCCGACCTGGTGACCGGGGATGCCACCACGTACTGCGCGGGCAAGTCTTATGTCGTGGTGTTGTCACTGGATTCGGGTGACATCTTGTCCAGCCGTTCCCTGGAGCCCGAGTGCACCCGGGCCGCCGACGGATCGACCAACTGGAAGACAGAAGGCGTCGTGGCTTATCAGGACGGGATTGTCGTCGTAGATCAGGGTGTGGACAGTTCGGCCGGCGACCCGTTGTGCTCGGACACGGGGTCGACGACCGCGTACCGGGACACCAATCTGAACTCCCCCCTGTGGACCGTCGACGGGAGCAACTGCCCGGCCCAGACGCCCATGGCCCTGCTGTTGTCGGACGCCTGGGTGTCAACGGTGTCGGACACGATCGTGTCGATCCGGGACGGCTCCCCCGCGACAATGGGGGCGGCGTCGCCGTCAGAGCAGCCGCTCGACTTTTTCGCCGTCCACGGGACGGTCCTGGGAGCACACAGCCTGACCACGCCCTTCGGGGCGACCGATTATCTTGCGGCGTGGACCGATCTGACCACCGGGCTGACGGCCTGGACCTATCAGCCGGACCCTGGGTGGTACCTGGTCGACAACCCACCGGACCGATGTTTCACCTCGGACGCCATGATCGTCGAGACCTTCCATGGCAATGAGGTCAACCCCGACGCGGCCACCGCAGCCGCCATCAGGCTGAGCGACGGCCAGTTGCTGTGGTCGGTCCCCTATTCGTCCGACAAGTCGTACGTTGGCTTTACTTGTACGGCGATCAGCGATGGTTCCAAGGAATACATCGCCGTCATGTCGGGGACGAAATTCGACATCCTGGACGCGGACACCGGCGCACTGGTCGCCCACAAAGACGACCTGAGCGACTCAGACCCAGACGCCACCGGCGGGCAGATTTACTCCTGCGGTGACAACACTGCGTGCATCACCATTGTCACCGCCGTCGAGGACGAGCAAGGGAACCTGCCGACCGTGTTGTCCCTGATCGATTACTCATCGTCCGACCTGAAGACCCTGTGGTCCGACACGTCGGTGATCGACGACAGGGCCTATGCCACCGACGCCGGCTTGGTCGTCCTGTGCAAGGATTCCACCATGGGGTATTTCTTCTTGATTGTGTAGCGGCACAGCGTCGCGTAGCAGCCATGGATCGGTGGATTCGGGTATAGTAAGGGCGGTACTTTTCAAGTACGCCGCCTTAGCTCAGTCGGTAGAGCGGCTCACTCGTAATGAGCAGGTCTGCGGTTCGATTCCGCAAGGCGGCTCTCTCATTTTTCTCTAAAGAATCATTCTTCGATACACCACCGCGAAAATTTGATTGCGGGGTATAAGCTGATATGTGCTTTCAAATCGCAGTGGGGGAAGCTTCTGCGATTTTTTATTTGTCGAAGGGACAACTTATGACATTCCGGAAAAAACTTGTGATGCTGGGAACCATCGGGATCGTTGGGCTCAGCTTGGCTGCCTGCAGTTCAGGGGGTGGTACGACCACGTCAGACACGACATCGGCCACACCTGGTTCGATCTCGAGCGATGACACTAGCGCCGCAGCAACTCTGACCTTCAATCCCGACAACCTGCTGGCAGGGACGGCTTCGCCATCCTTCCTCTCAGGTGAGGCCGGTTCGGTGAGCGTCGTGGCACAAGGCACACTGGAAACAACAGACACTGGCTCAATCCTGCCGATCGCCTTCCAGAACAACACAGATTCGGCGATCGCGAGTATCGATTGGACGGCGACGGCCACTTCCGGTGGATCCGAAGTAGCGACCGGCCAGAGCGAGGGGACCAACCCCGCCCAATTGCAGCCCGGTGAAGTCGGACTCGCCTTCATCTCCTTCGGTGCCGACACCGCAACGCCGGGGCCAGACGCCACGTACACCTTCTCAGCGAACACATCACCGGCTGACACCTCGTCGTTGAACACCGGATCATTGACTGTCACCACCGCCGATGCCTCCGGTGGCAGCATCACCGGCACGGCTGTCAACAACACCGGCGCAAGCCTGACGGGCCCGGTCGCGGTGACCGTGTACTGTTTCTCAGCCGACCCTGAAGATCTGCTGCAATCAGCGCACATGGGGTACGTCGACCAGACCGACGACATCGCCCCAGATGGCAATGCAACCTTCACCGTCGACCTCGCCGGTGACACCTGCGCCACCTACCTGGTCGGTGCATCTGGTTTCTTCGCGTGACAAATCCGTGTCCTGAACGGCAGTGCATGACCGTACTGGACAATTCTTAGCAAAAAATAAACCACTATGGGTGTGACGGCATCGGATCGTCACACCCACAGTGGTTTATTTGTGGGTACGAGGGTTGGTTCGGTGACAAGGAGCGCGCTGGTAGGACGGGATTCGAGGGGCTCAAGGTATCTTGTCCCAGTCCCCGCCACAGCCCGGGAGACAATCAATACACTGAGGCGGTAAAGTGGCTTCTGCACATATCCGATGTCGGATACGCTCCTTCGACATCGATTCGGGTGGGCGCGGGACCCCGCTGCACACCTGCCATGGAGCGAAGGACCAAGGAGATTCACCGCCACAATGACTGACAAGAAATATGTCTATGACTTCCTCGAGGGCGACGCCTCGATGCGCAACTTGCTGGGCGGCAAGGGTGCGAACGTT
>WRFP01000051.1 GCA_009778725.1 Propionibacteriaceae bacterium | reverse complement strand
CGAACGCCCGCACCCGCCTCCGGAGGGCGGTGCTCTATCCCCTGAGCTATGGGGGCCGACGACCCCTCATCCTAGCAGAGGTCGCATCCCGATACAGTGGATGCCATGGATGAATCCCGCCCAGCCGGTCTCAGTGTTCCTGAGGACCTGAACGCCCTGAATCCTGCCTTGTGGCCGCCAGGGTCCAGCCGGACCCCTCACGGGATGCTCACGCTGGCGGGCCACCCGGTCTCAGATCTCATCGAGCAGTACGGCAGCCCGCTGTCCATCATGGACGAGGCAGACTTCCGGTCCCAGGCGCGTGCTTTCGCCACCGAATTCGCCGGCTGGACCGTGTACTACGCGGGCAAAGCCTTCTTGTGCCGGACCATTGCCGGCTGGGTCAATCAGGAAGGCCTCCACCTGGACGTGTGCTCCGGAGGCGAACTTGCAGTCGCCTTGTCAGCCGGATTTCCCCCCGAGCGCATCGAACTGCATGGCAACAACAAATCCATCGAGGAGCTGGAGACCGCCATCGACTCGGGGGTGAGCCGAATCGTTGTGGACTGCGTCGAAGAGATCGACAGAATCGAGCATCTGGCGGCGGCGAGGAACACACAGGTGCCGGTCCTGGTCCGGGTGACCACCGGAGTCGAAGCCCATACCCATGAGTACATCGCCACCTCCCACGAGGATCAGAAGTTCGGGTTCTCCCTGCACTCCGGGCAGGCCTGGTCAGCTCTCATGGCCTGCCACGAGCGGCCCCACCTGAAACTGACGGGCCTGCATTCCCACATCGGGTCGCAGATCTTCGATGTCGAAGGCTTCCAAGTCGCGGCCGCCCGGGTTATGGACCTGCTCGCCCGCTTCCGAACCGCGACAGGATCGGACCTGGACGAGGTGAATCTCGGCGGAGGATTCGGCATCGCCTACACAGCACAAGATTCCCCGATGAGCCCCGCCCAGCTTCACCAGGCGTTGTCCCGCATCATCGACCAGGAGCGCCGCACCCACGGCCTGGGGCCACTGCGGTTGTCGATCGAACCCGGGCGCGCCATCGTGGGCCGGGCCGGGGTGGCACTGTATACAGTCGGAAGCGTCAAACCAGTCGACATCGGGGAGGGCCAACAACGGGCGTACGTGGCTGTCGACGGCGGGATGAGCGACAACATCCGTACTGCCTTGTATCACGCGGAATACTCCGCCGTTCTCGCCAACCGGGTCTCCTCGGCCGCACCCATGCTGTCCCGGGTCGTCGGCAAGCATTGTGAGTCCGGGGACATCCTCGTCCACGATGTCTACCTGCCCTCCGACATCGGTGCGGGGGACCTGGTCGCCGTTCCAGCCTCCGGCGCCTACGCACGCTCGTTGTCTTCCAACTACAATCACATCACCCGGCCGGCGGTCGTGGCAGTACGGTCCGGGCGAGCCCGTCCGATGCTCCGCCGGGAGACCCTGGCTGACCTCATGGCCCTGGACATCGAGCCTTGACAAGAATTCACCGATCCACCGCTTGCGACGCCAGCGATCGGTGGATTCGGGCCTGACCCGGGTCTTGGCACGCCGATCCGGTGGCATTCCGCCAGCCTGTCCGGCATGATTGGACGTGATCGGCGCTGGAAGGAGTTTGCATGGGCATGGAGATCATGTGCTTCGATCTGGAGGGGGTTTTCGTACCCGAGATCTGGATCAACGTCGCCGAACGGACCGGCATCGAGGCCCTGCGTCTGACCACCCGCGACGAGCCCGACTACGATCGTTTGATGAACTATCGCCTCGGCATTCTCGACGAGCACGGCCTGGGCATCGCAGACATCCAGCAGGTCATTGCCGAACTGCGCCCACTGCCCGGCGCACCCGAATTCCTGGACTGGGCCCGTGCCAATTTTCCGGTGGTGATCTTGTCGGACACCTTCTATGATTTCGCCGCACCGCTGATGGCGCAGTTGGGGCAACCGGCGCTGTTCGCCCACAACCTCACCATCGACGAGCGGGGGAGGATCGCCGGGTACGAGCTGCGCCTGCCCCATCACAAAATGCAATCGGTCAAGGCCTTCCAAAGCCTGAATTTCACAGTCTTCGCCTGCGGGGATTCCTACAACGACACAGCCATGCTGCTGGCAGCCGACCAGGGTTTCCTGTTCCGGCCCCCGGCCAACGTCATCGAGGAATTCCCGCAGTTGCCCGTCACCGGTTCGTACGAGGAACTTCGCCTGCACCTTCAGGAGGCCTCCTCGCGTACTCTGGTGTGATTCAAGCTCTGTCCCCGATTCTGCACGGTGAGCCGGGGGAGCACTGACAACAGTGATAATAATGTGGTAGGCTTGCTTGGGTTAGGGACAACAACATCCCCCTTTTGGTCGGCTTCCACAAGCTCGATGGTGGGTAACAAAGCAACCAAATCCTTCTGTCACGTCATGGTTTTACGGGTATGGAACCACGGCAATCATCAACGGAGAGGACATCCGTGACTGCAAATTTAGAGTCTCTGCTCCTGCCGGAATTACGGAAGATGGCTTCCGGACTCGGCATTACCAGAGTCACCGGCATGCGCAAGTCTGAACTGATTGGCAAGATCAACGAGGCCAGCAGCGGTGCGGGTCATGCGCCAGCCAGCCAGCCTGCTGCCAGCCCGGCGCCCACCTCCTCTGACCAGGAATCCACCCCGTCAGGGTCGTCGGAGTCTGGCCGCAACCTTCGTCACCGTACGCGTCGTGTGCCGGCTGACACCGACATGAACGTGTCTGACGAAGTCGGCGCCCGTCTGGCCGCCCTCGGCATGGATGTGGTCGACGTGCCGAAGACCGAAGAACATGTTCAAGAATCCCCCAAGGACGACGACGACCTTCCCAACTCCCGCCGCAATCGCCGTCGCCGCAACAGAGATCGCCAGAACCGCCGCCGCAGCAGCATCGACCGGATGGACTCCGACCCACAGGTCTCGGCCGACGATGTCCTGGCTCCGGTTAAAGGGATCGTCGATGTCATGGAGGGTTATGCCTTCGTGAGGACGACCGGCTACCTGCCCAGCCCGGATGACGCCTATATGCCACTGGGCATGGTCCGCAAGTACGGCCTGCGCAAGGGTGATGTGGTGACCGGATCGATCAAGACGCCGCGTGAGGGTGAACGCCGGGAAAAGTTCAACCCATTCGTCGCCTTGGAGTCGGTCAATGGCCAAGACCCCGAAACCGCCAAAGATCGAGTTGACTTCACCAAACTCACACCGTTGTATCCGCAGGAACGCCTCAGGCTGGAAACCGACCCCTCCAAGATGACAGGACGCATCATCGACATGGTCGCGCCGATCGGCAAGGGGCAGCGCGGCCTGATCGTGTCGCCTCCCAAGGCCGGCAAAACCATGATCATGCAGGCCATCGCCAATGCGATCACGGACAACAATCCTGAGGTGCACCTGATGGTCGTCCTGGTCGACGAGAGACCTGAGGAAGTCACCGATTTCCAGCGCACAGTGTCTGGAGAGGTCATCGCCTCCACCTTCGACCGCCCCGCCGAGGATCACACGAGCATCTCTGAACTCGCCATCGAACGGGCCAAGCGATTGGTCGAAATGGGCAGAGACGTTGTCATCCTGCTCGACGGCATCACCCGACTGGGCCGGGCCTACAACCTGGCGGCTCCAGCATCGGGGCGCATCCTGTCCGGCGGTGTCGATTCGGCGGCCCTGTATCCGCCCAAGAAGTTCTTCGGAGCTGCTCGCAACATCGAGAACGGGGGATCGCTGACCATCCTCGCCACGGCGCTGATCGAGACCGGTTCCAAGATGGACGAGGTCATCTTCGAGGAGTTCAAGGGAACAGGCAACATGGAGTTGCGGTTGCGCCGGGACCTGGCGGACAAGCGTATCTTCCCGGCCATCGACATCGACGCCTCGGGCACCCGCCGTGAGGAGTTGCTGATGGGACGCGACGAACTGGCGATCATCTGGAAGCTGCGCCGTGTCTTGTCGGGGATGGAGGATCAGGCCGCCCTGGAGATGCTGCTCAAGCAAATGCGCAAGACTCAGTCCAACCACGAGTTCCTGCTGCAAATCTCGCGTACGACCCCCAACTGACCACTGACCAACCAACCCTGGCGCAAATGGCGAAATGCCACCATGCCTGGCATAATTGTCCACCGATGCCGGTTCACGTGCTCCCGACCCGGCGGATCGAACGAGGAGAGACATCATGAAATCAGGAATTCATCCTGACTATGTGGTCACCGAGGTGACCTGTACCTGCGGGAATCACTTCACCACCCACTCCACCAAGGCCACCGGCTCGATCCGCGCCGAAGTGTGCTCACAATGTCACCCGTTCTACACCGGCAAGCAGAAGATCCTCGACACCGGCGGTCGCGTCGCGCGTTTCGAGCGCCGCTACGGGAACCAGGCCAAGAACAAGTAGACCTCTGCTCGGCGCCACGCCCCTGCTGTCTTGGCACACGCGCGGTGCAGCAAGATAACCAGTGCTCAGAAAGCGACTATGCCCGGCACACAAGATCTGATCGACGAGTTCCACGATCTCCAGTCCCAACTCGGCGACCCTGCTGTCCACGCCGATATGGCTCTCGCCCGCAAGATAGGTCGCAGGTACGCCGAACTGACTCCCATCGTCACCGCCCTGGCGGATAAACAACGATTCAGCGCCGACATCGAAGCGGCCCGGGAGCTGGCCCACGAAGACCCCGGATTCGCCGATGAGGTCGTCGAACTCGAAGCCTTGCTGGCTGATGTGGACGAGCGCCTGGTGCGCCTGCTGGCCCCCCGCGACCCCAATGATTCTCGTGACGCCATCATGGAGATCAAATCGGGTGAAGGCGGGGAAGAGTCAGCCCTGTTCGCCAAAGACTTGTTTCAGATGTACGCCAAATACATCGAGTCCTGTCACTGGACCATGGACGTCCTCGACACCCAGGAGACAGACTTGGGCGGCTACAAGACCGTCACCTTTGCGGTGAAAGGGCCTGCCGGGCAGGAGGCTCCGTACGGTTGCCTGAAATTCGAGGGTGGGGTCCACCGGGTCCAGCGAGTTCCCGTGACAGAATCCCAGGGCCGGATTCACACCTCGGCTGCCGGTGTCCTGGTGATGCCCGAGGTCGACGACACCGACATCGTCATCGACGAGTCGGACTTGCGAGTCGACGTGTTCCGCTCCTCTGGTCCCGGAGGCCAGGGGGTGAACACCACAGATTCGGCGGTTCGCATCACCCACCTGCCGACCGGGATCGTCGTCTCCTGCCAGAACGAGCGGTCCCAGTTGCAGAACAAGGAATCTGCTCTGCGAATGCTGAGGGCACGGCTGACCTCTTTGGCTGAGGAGCAGGCGGCTCAGTCAGCCTCAGCAGCCAGGAAATCCCAGGTCCGAACGGTGGACCGGTCGGAGAGAATTCGTACGTACAACTTTCCCGAGAACCGGATCGCCGACCACCGTATCGGGTACAAGGCCCACAACCTCGACCAGGTTCTCGCCGGAGATCTGCGCCCACTCATCACGGCTCTGCAAGAAGCCGATCTGGCGGAACGCCTGGCCCAGGCCACTCAGGGCAACCAGTGACCACCCTCACCGGGGAGGATTGTGGTCGCGCTGTCAGTGCCAGCCGAGCAGTGGCGCTCACCCAGACCCGATTACACCAGGCCGGTGTCACCTCGGCGGAGGCAGAAGCGCGTACGCTGGTGAGTTTCGCCCTCGGGGTGGAACCGACTCGCCTGATCCTGGCCTCCGACCTGACCGTCGAGCAGCAGGAGATTTTGGCGGCATCGGTGGCGAGCCGGATCGGGGGGACTCCCGTTCAACATGTCACCGGACGGGCATTTTTCCGTACCGGATCCGTACGGGTAGGACCAGGAGTGTTCATCCCGCGACCAGAAACTGAAGCTGTGGCCGGGTGGGCCATCGACCAGGTCAGGGCAGGGTGCCGCCGGGTGGTCGAGCTGTGTGCCGGGTCGGGGGCGATCTGTGTGGCTATCGCCCGCGAATCGGATCCCAGTGCCCAGTGGGCTGTGGAAAACAATCCAGACGCCTTCGCCTATCTACTGGCCAACCTGGAGGAGTCGGGCATCGTCCCAGTCCTTGCGGACATGTCCTGGGCCCTTCCCGAGCTGAATTCCACAGTCGATCTGGTCGTGGCCAATCCGCCGTACATACCCCGGGCATGGAAACCGATGATGCCTGCCGACGTCCACCAGGATCCCGACGAGGCTCTGTATTCCGGCCCGGACGGGTTGGATGCCCTGACCGTGGTGGCGGATGTTGCCCGACGTCTGTTGAGGCCTGGGGGAGTGGTGGGCTCAGAACACGGCGACGACCAGGCCGAGCAGGTACGGGCCCTGTTCATCCGGGCTGGGTTCACCGATGTACGCACCCACCTGGATTTGTGCGACCGCCCCCGTTTCGTCACAGCCGTTCAACCTGACGCACCGATGACTGATGACTGCGGGCCGCGCCGTGGGATGCGCACCGGCGAAGACATGGAATGATGGACCCATGGCCACACCAGCCCTGGTCCCTTGGTCCGCCGATGATCCCGAAGCCTGGTCTCGCGCGCGCGACATCCTCTCCGGCGGGGAATGCGTCGTCTTCCCGACTGACACCGTCTACGGTATCGCCGCCCGGGCGGACAACGCCTCGGCAATCGCCCGCCTTCAAGGGGCGAAAGGACGTTCGGACAGTTTTCCTCCCCCCGTACTGGTGTCAGATGCCAGCGCGGCGTGGGCCCTGGCCCGATCGGTCACCGATGAGGCCAGGCGGCTCGGCGATGCCTGGTGGCCGGGTCCGCTGACCTTGGTCTTGGCCACCGACCGGACAGACCTTGCCCTGTCCGCATCCGTCGGCACGGTAGGAGTCAGGGTTCCCGACCTGGCTGTCCTGCGTGATTTCCTGCGGACCACCGGCCCGGTGGCGGTGTCCAGCGCCAACAAACACAACCGTCCTGCCGCAATGACGGTGGATGAGGCCGTCGCCCAATTAGGAACAGACGTTGCCTTGTACATCGACGGCGGGCCAACCCCTGGTCCGGCCCCGTCGACCGTGGTCGACTGTTCGTCCCAGCAGGTGACCATCCTACGAGTGGGGCTGGTGTCCGAGCAACAGATCTTCGCCACGGCCGGAGTCGTCCATGCGTGAATATCTGCTGGTCTTTCTCGTCGGCGTGGCTGTGTGCTTCACGCTTACCCCGGCCTGCCGATCTCTGGCACTGAGGACGGGAGCTGTGGCTCGCCCGCGTAGCCGTGACGTCCATGAGGAACCCACACCGTACTTCGGCGGGTTGGCCATGCTCGGGGGAGTGGCTGCCGCCTACCTGATGGCTTCGCAAATGCCCTTCCTCAGCCGGTACAACATCGTCACCTGGGACTCTCTGGTGGTGCTGGCGGCGGCTGCGGTGATCTGCGCCGTGGGGGTGATCGACGATCTGATCGAACTGAACGCCCTGACGAAGATCGCCGGACAGATCCTGGCGGCCGGCATCCTCGTCCTCGGGGGAGTACGCATGCAGTGGCTGCCGTGGCGCGGAGGGATCATCGCCCTGGATCCGGCTGCCGGAATTCTGATCACAGTCTTCGTCGTGTTCATCTGCTCCAATGCCATCAACCTCATCGACGGACTGGACGGGCTCGCCGCTGGCATCGTGGCCATCTCAGCCAGCGCCTTCTTCATCTATGCCTACTGGCTGACCGCCGAGGAGGACCTGGCGCGCGCGACTACATCAGCCCTTGTCACAGTGGTCATGTGCGGGATCTGCCTGGGTTATCTGCCGTACAATTTCCACCCGGCGAAAATCTTCATGGGGGATTCGGGAGCCATGCTCCTCGGCCTGCTCTTCGCGGCCTCCACCATCTCTTTGACCGGCCAGATCGACCCCAGTGTCCTCGATGACCGATCAGGCCTGATAGCAACATACATTCCACTTCTGATGCCGATCGTCGCGCTCGGACTGCCCTTCCTCGACATGTTCGTCGCCTACACCCGTCGTACCTGGCAGGGAGTCTGGTGGTTCATGGCTGACAAACAACACTTGCATCACAGGCTGCTCCAGCGCGGCCATTCTCACCTCGGCGCGGTTTTCATGATGTACGCCTGGACGGCACTTCTGGCGTACTCCGCCTTGCTGCTGGGCATTTACCCATCACCGATCACCGTCACTATTGTTGTCATCGCGGCTGTGTCCACACTGGCCTTTGTCATCTTCACAGGCCGCAAAACGTCCGTACAAAACTCTGAGGAGGAACCGTGTCCGAAAACCTAGGCAGCCCTGGGCCGTCCTCCAAACGCCGACGGGACAAGGAGCCCAAGGTGGGTTCGCTCGAGGGTGACTCCTTGACTTCAGCCGGAGTGAAACTCACCTTGGGGGGTACGGCCACTGCACTGGGTGCGACCATCATTGCCGTCGTGATCGTCTGGCTGGCGGTCAGTTCGTCGGCCGGCTTCACCGTCGTGCCCGGAGCCATCCTGGGACTGCTCGCCATGGCCTTCAGCCAGATCGTGCTCACCCTGGCCAACAAACTACCGCCACAAATGACCATGATCCTTGGCCTGGGCGCCTACGGGGTCGCCCTCATCGCCGTCATCGTGGTCCTGCGAGTTTTCAGGGACCACACCTCGCTGCACCTGCTCTGGGTTGCCGTCGGCCTGGGAGTGGGAATCTTCGGCTACATCATCGGCCTGATCTGGACGTACTCCCGGCTGAGAATTCTTGTGTTCACTCCCGCGGAGCCCAGCCGTCCCAACGGCCACACCGCAGAACCCGACCAGTGAGCGAACCGCTGGAGTTCGCTGCGCACCATCGCCTCGCTGCCACATCGTCCCCAGTGCCATCACCGTGGGAACCCATTCGGGATTATCAGGAATCCGAATCTGCACTGACAATTCCGCATGCCGATACACGCCGAGTTCTGAACTTGCGCAGAAGGTTCCCTTTGTGGCTAGGATAGGCAGTGGTGTGGTTCTCGGCGTGGTCACCACAGCCTTTTTGATCGCAGGTTAGGCGGTCAGTCCGACGAAAGGAGGGTCGATGGCGTACCCAGGATTCACTCTCCTTGACGGAGATGTCCCACAATTTGGTGTCAGCGCTTTCGACTCCCGCCCCTTGTTCCCGTCCCAGGGATGGCAGCTTTGCCATCCAGCCTCCGGGAACCCACCGGACTCGTGTTCGACCTTCCAGCCCGCGTGGACTGACATCTGGATCACCAACCACATTTTCCAGGCCGTCTTGGGCGCCATCATCGTGATCGCCTTCTGGCTGATCGTGACGAACAAGATGCGTGTCGTGCCCTCCAAAGTGCAGTGGGCGGGGGAGTACCTCTACAACATGCTGCGCAACGGCGTCGCGCGCGACCTCATCGGCCCGACGTACCACAAGTACGTCCCCTTCCTGGTGGCGATGTTCTCGTTCATCATCATCAACAATCTCTTCGGCGAATTCTTCGTGACCATGTTCCCGACCTTCTCCAAGGTCGGCTTCGCCTGGGGCTTGGCCCTGCTGACGTACATCCTCTACAACGCCGTCGGTATCAAGAAGCACGGAGTCTTGGGCTATCTGAAGCTCATGACCGTCCCAGAGGGCGTGAAATTCCCGATCATCCTCCTGATCGCCCCCCTGGAGTTCTTCTCCAACTTCATCACCCGCCCGATCACCCTGGGCTTGCGACTGTTCGCCAACCTGTTCGCCGGGCACCTGTTGGTGATGATCTTCGTCGTCGGAGGAACCTGGTTGGTGACCTACACCAACAACAACCCGCTGTACAACGTCACCGGTGCGTTTGCGCTCATCTTCAGCTTCGCGATCTTCGCCCTGGAACTGCTGGTGGCTTTCCTCCAGGCGTACGTTTTCACCATTCTCACCGCTTCCTACGTTGCTGCCGCCGAGGCAGATTCACACTGATCGAAAGGAAAGATATGACTCCGCTAGATATCAATGGAAGTCTCAACGCCGTCGGATATGGCCTTGGGGCGATCGGCCCCGGAATCGGTGTCGGTTTGATTTTCTCCTCCGTCATCTCGGGCACCGCTCGCCAACCTGAGTCGCGCAGCATGCTGATGGGTACGGCCTGGATCGGCTTCGCCGTGGTCGAGGCTCTGGCTCTGTTCGGCCTGGCGCTGGCGTTCATCCTCAAGTAATCATGTATCCGCTTGAAGGATCAGGGCCTCTCGGTCCCTTACTGCCGGATCATCCGTCCGAGTTCATCGTCGGCATTGTTCTGTTCTTCGTCATCTTCGTCGTGATCTGGAAAGTCATCATGCCCAGATTCGAGAAGTTGTACGACGAACGTACGGACAGCATCCGCGGCGGGATCGAGCGTGCCGAGTCCGCCCAGCATGACGCCGAAGTCGCCTTGGCCCAGTACCGGGCGAAGCTGGCCACTGCCGAGGATGAAGCATCCAAGATCCGCGATGAGGCCAAGAAAGCCGGTGTGGCCATACAGGCTGACATGCGGGCCCAGGCCCAGGAGGAGGCTGCCCGAATCGTCGCGGCGGCCCGCGTCCAGATCGATGCGGAACGTTCCGAAGCCATGGAATCCCTGCGCAAGGACGTCGGCTCGATGGCCACCACACTCGCGGGCAGGATCCTCGGCGAAGCCTTGGACGACGACACCCGCGTCCGGCGTACGGTCGACTCTTTCATCTACTCCTTGAGTAAGGACGCACCGCAGAAATGAGTCAGACGCCAACGCCAGGATCGACCCACGCTCAGGCCACCCAAGACCTGAACCAGGTTTTACGCACCCTCCAGGATTATCCTGGTCTCACGCGTGCGTTGATCGACCCCGGCGCTTCGACCCAGGCCAAGCAAAAACTGGTCGCCACGGTCTTCCCGGGCATGGTCGACGAGGCCACAGCCAAGCTCGCCGAAGCCTGGACGACTTCGTGGCAGTCCACGAAAGCCCTGGTGGCCTGGGTGGAGACGTCCGCGGTGGAGGCGGCCTGGACCTGGGCGTCGCGCACCGGCAGCTTGGAACCGGCGATCGATGAGGTGTTCACCTTTGGACGGATGATGATCACCGACCACGAACTGCGCGCAGCCGTCACCGACCGGCGAGTCGATGTCGTGAAGAGGCAGGACCTGGTTCGTACCATCTTGTCGCCGGACATGACTGCCCCGGCCGTCGCCGTCGCTGTGGCCGCAGTATCTTCCCGGCGGGGAACCATCGATGACGCCGTACGCGACTTCATCCAGATCGGCGCCCGGGTGGCTGCTGCTCAACTGGTCGTCGCCACGGTGGCCAAAGCGCTGTCGGACCAACAACGTGAAAACCTGGGGACGTCACTTCAAACCCGTCTGGGAACCAGGGTCATTCTTGAAGAAATAGTGGACCCCACGGTTCTGGGAGGGGTCCGCATCGAAATAGGGTCGGAAGTCATCGATTCGACGATGTCCTCCCGCTTGGAAATTGCACGCAGAAGTTTCGCGTGAGAAGGATGAGGAGTATCAATGGCTGAAGCAACCATCAAGGCCGATGAGATTCGTCGTGCGCTGGACAACTACATCCAAGACTTCGCAGTGGCAGGCGCCACGAGTGCAGAGATTGGCTATGTGACCAGTTCGGGAGACGGGATCGCCCGCGTCGAAGGCTTGCCGTCGACCATGGCGAACGAGCTGCTGGAGTTCTCCAACGGCGTTCGGGGCATCGCCATCAACCTGGACGAACGCGAGATCGGCGTCGTGGTCCTCGGATCCTCCGAGGGCATCGAAGAAGGTTCAGAGGTACGCCGTACGTCTGAGATCCTGTCTGTGCCCGTGGGGGACGGGTACTTGGGGCGCGTCGTGGATGCCATGGCCAATCCCATCGACGGCCTGGGGCCGATCCTGGGTCTGGAGGGACACCGCGACCTCGAACTCCAGGCCGCGGGCGTGATGGACCGCCAGTCGGTCAAGCAGCCACTCCAGACAGGCATCAAGGCCATCGACGCCATGATCCCCATCGGGCGTGGCCAGCGCCAGCTCATCATCGGCGACCGCAAGACCGGAAAGACCGCCATCGTCGTCGACACGATCATCAACCAGAAGGCCAACTGGGAGTCCGGAGACCCCCAGAAGCAGGTACGTTGCATCTACGTCGCCATCGGCCAGAAGGGCTCGACGGTTGCGGAGGTACGCGGGGCACTGGAGAAGGCCGGCGCCATGGAGTACACCACGATCGTCCACGCTCCGGCTTCTGCGCCCGCCGGCTTCAAGTACATCGCCCCGTACGCGGGATCGGCCATCGGCCAGCATTGGATGTACTCGGGCAAGCACGTCCTGATCGTCTTCGACGACCTGACCAAGCAGGCGGAAGCCTATCGGGCCATGTCCTTGCTGCTGCGCCGCCCGCCTGGGCGTGAGGCGTACCCCGGCGACGTGTTCTACTTGCACTCGCGTCTGCTGGAACGTTGTGCGAAGCTGTCCGACGAGATGGGCGGCGGGTCGATGACGGGTTTGCCGATCATCGAGACCAAGGCCAATGACGTGTCCGCGTACATCCCGACCAACGTGATCTCGATCACCGACGGACAAATCTTCCTGCAGTCCGACCTGTTCAACGCCAACCAGCGTCCTGCCATCAACGTCGGCATCTCGGTGTCCCGTGTCGGCGGTGACGCCCAGGTCAAGGCGATGAAGCAGGTGGCTGGCACCTTGAAGATTTCGCTGGCCCAGTACCGCGACATGGAGGCTTTCGCCATGTTCGCCTCCGATCTGGACGACACTTCGAGACGTCAGTTGGAGCGCGGTGCGCGCCTGACTGAATTGTTGCGCCAGCCGCAGTACTCGCCGTACCCGATTGAGGAACAGATCGTGTCCGTGTGGGCCGGATTGAACGGTCTGCTGGACATCGTCCCGGTCAACGACATCCTGCGTTTCGAACGCGATTTCCTGGACTATCTGCGCCGGGAAACCACGGTGTTGTCGTCGATCGCCGAGACACTGCTGTTCCCACCCGAGACCCAGGACCAGGTCAGGGCTGCGCTCGACACCTTCGGGCACACCTTCCGTACCTCGGACGGCGCCTTGTTGATCAGCGATGACCTGGCTGGCAAGCCAATCTCCCGCGCCGACGACATCGACCAGGAGAAGATCGTTACCGGGGGCAAGAGATAAATGGCCGCCAGCCTCAGAGAACTTCGAGAACGCAACCGGGCCGTCCAGGCGACCCAGAAGATCACCCGTGCCATGGAGTTGATCGCGGCTTCGCGGATCCAGAAGGCT
>WRFP01000050.1 GCA_009778725.1 Propionibacteriaceae bacterium | reverse complement strand
TGCCCATCCAGCCGGGTGGGAGGTGGACCGGTCCTCACTCACGACAGTTCTGGGCGAAGAGTCAGTACGAGCCCTGGTGGCTGTTCACCCGAACAATCCAACGGGTGCCTTCGCCGACCCTTCGCTGATCGAGCTGGCGGCCGCTCACGAGGTGCCACTGATCGCGGACGAAGTTTTCTTTCCTTTCCAATTGTCCGTACGTCGTCCAGACGCTGCTGTGGATCCTCAACTCCGCAACGATGCCACGGTGATGCGTGACGTGCCTTCCAGGACAACGAACACATATCCTGGACGGTTGTCCGGCAACGAAACTGTCCTCACCTTCGGACTGGACGGATTGTCCAAGTCCTTGGCCGCTCCTCAACTCAAGCTCGGATGGATTCGCCTGTCAGGACCTGTGTCCAACAAAGAACCACTAGCCCATGCCCTGGATGAGATCGCCGACACCTACCTCTCGGTCAACTCGCCGGTCGCGCTGGCTCTCCCCGATCTTCTCACCCGGGCAGACTCCACGGTGACCCGCGTCACCACCCGCCTGACCAACAACCTGACCAGTGCGATGGAGTTATTCGAAGACCTCAGAATCCGTACGACGTACGGAGGATGGATGATGCTCCTGGACGTACCCCCGATCATGGACGCAGATGCCTTGTGTGTTGCCCTGATGGAGCGCGCCGGGCTCTACGTCCACCCGGGGTATTTCTACGACCTGCCCGACTCGACACTGGCCATCTCGTTGTTGCCCGACGAAGACCAGTTCCGCGAGTCCTGTGTCAGGCTGATGGCTGGGCTGACTATCTTTGCAGATGAACAGTGAACGGTACTGGTGTTGATATCAAGTAGAATCCAAGATTGGCCAGGGGAGGAACCATGGACATGACGAACAACGTGACCGACACAGCCCTGATCTTCGAGGGCGGTGGCATGCGGGGCTCCTTCTCAGCGGGAGTCGTGACCACCTTGTTGGCCGAGGGGATTTTCTTCGGTTACGTCGCCGGGATTTCCGCCGGAAGCTCGAACACCGTCAACTACATCTCGCGTAATCCAGAGCGCGCGCGGCAAAGCTTCGTTGATTTCGCCGACAACCCCAAGTTCGGTTCCTGGAAAACCTGGGTCCAGGGCAAAGGAATGTTCAACGCCAAGTTCATCTACGAGGAGTCCGGCCTGCCCGGCGGCCCCTTGCCTTTCGACTTCGACCGTTTCATGGCCAACCACGCCGAGTTCCGCATCGGTGGGTTCGATGTGGCCGCCGGCCAGACGATCTACTGGTCGCGCAAGGACATCCACCAAACCTTCGACCTGATGACCCGGGTACGGGCGTCCTCGTCGATCCCCATGGTCATGCCGCCGGTCACCATCAACGGCCGGATGTACGTCGACGGCGCCCTGGGCATCGGTGGCGGGATCCCCCTACCGGTCGCCCAGCGCGACGGCCACACCAAGTTCTTCGTCGTCCTCACCCAGAAGCGAGGCTACGTCAAGCGCCGGCAACGGCCGTCGGCCCCCCTGAGGGCGTACTACTGGAAACACCCGACCATTGCCGAAGGCATCCTCCGCCGCGCAGTCGAATACAACGGAATTCTCGAAGAACTCAAAGACCTGGAACGCCGGGGCCAAGCCTGCCTGGTCTTCCCCGATCACATGAACGTGACCAACGGAACCCGAGACGTCGCGTCCCTCCAAGCCACCTACGAAGAGGGCGTCGAACAGGCCCGCCGCGAACTCCCCCGCTGGAAAGAGTTCCTCAACCTCGGCTAGCCCAGTTACGTACCACGCCTGGTGGCGCGTAACTGGTCCTGATGATGCAACGCCGCAGACAGCTTGGCAAGCGTAGGGTTACTTCTGTGAGTGTTGCGGTTGAGGATCAGCATCACGATTCGCAACGTTTGCTAGAAACTGCCCCTGCTTTGGCGGTGAAGACATTCCTTGCGGTGTGCCAGGCGTTGGGGTTGGATTCGGCGAAGATTATCAGCGAGGCAGTTCAATAACTCGTCATCTTTGGTTGACATTTCTTTTTCTGTCAACTAGGGTAGACATATGATCAAGGAGAGTGCCCACCGCCACGGCATCGATGACGACGACATCGAACACGCCCGACGCCACTGGGTCAAAAGCTTCGACGTGGTAGACGACCGCGACAGGCATGTGACCATCCTGATCGGCCCAGCCTGCTCTGGGATGCTCCTTGAGATCGGCGTGAACAGCCAAGACGACATAATCCACGCCATGCCAGCCCGTACCCGATTCCTACCAAAAGACACGAGGTGAAATGATGAGTGAAACTGAAGATGAACAACTGGCCACCTGGTTAGAAACAGTGAACGACGGCGAGGGGCCAGCCCCGGTCGGCAGCATGAGCCGTGAGGTTTTCGACGCCATCGCCAAGGCCGTGGACAACCGCGACGAATCCCAGCGAGAAATCGATTTGCTGGTCGCGGAAGCCCGTGAACAAGGAGCATCCTGGGCCTTGATCGGCGCGGCCTTGGGCACGTCCCGCCAAGGCGCACACAAACGCTACCGCGAACCCGTCGCGGCTTAGCCCGTGGACGCTTCCTGGACTGCGTCGTTCATGGCCTGGCCTGGTGTTTTGTTGCCGAGGAGGGCGTTCTCGATCTCGGCTTGTAAGGCGGTGGAGACCGAGTCGTAGTTTTCGACTGTTGGGCGGAGGATCATGTCGGCGTAACCAGTTTCGGCGGCTGCGAACAGTTCCGGTGACTGGGCGGTGATCGCGGGATCGGTGTAGCTGGACTTCCAAATCGGCAGCCAGCCCGAGGTGTACTGGTTCTGCACCGGTTGGCTGGTCAGGTAGGTGATCAGCTGCCAGTCTTGGTCCGGGTGCGCGGAGTTGGCCATAATCGCCAGGGTCAAGGTGCCGTTGATGCCGGGACGAGCCCCTGTCGGACCTTCGGGGGTGGGCAGAATGCCGATCTTTCCGACCACCTTGGACTGGGCCGGATCCTGCAGAACTGCGAAGAAGGCCTCCCAGTTCAGGGAGAAAGCTGCCTGGCCTTGAGCCATGGCGTTCTCGACATCCTCCTCCAGGAAGGTCATCGATGCAGGATTGGACAGGCCGTTGTCAAGGGTGTGCTTCATCCAGGTCATGGCCTGGACCCCTTCACTGGAGTTGACGGCCAGCGCCCCCGAAGGGTCGGTGAACTGCCCGCCAAAAGCACCGAGGAGTTGCCCGTAGTCACAGATGAGAGCTTCTGCCGGAGACCAGCTCCAGGCGAAGGGGTACTGGACCAGTTTTGCGTCCTTGATCTTCTGGGCGACCCCTAGGACCCCGTCCCAGGTGTTGAGGTCGGCCTCGGTCGCACCCACGGCGGCGACCATGTCCTTGTTGTAGTAGAGGAACTTGGTCGACGGCCCCCGGGGAACCCCGTAGAACCTGTCCTTGAATTGGGCCGTCGTGTACACCCCGCCGAGCATGTCCTGCTCCCAGGAGGCCGGGTACCGATCCGTGACATCGAGCACAATGCCTTTGCTCGCGAATTCAGCGGGCCAGATCACATCCATCAGGACGACGTCGTAGGCCTCCTTGGATGCAGAAGCAACAATTGTGTCGTGAAGAGTGTCGTAGTCGACGAAGGTCGGATTGACAGTGATGGTGGGATTGTCCGCTTCGAACTGGAAGATCATGGAGGAGATCTTGTCTTGGGTGAAACCTGTTTGTTTCACAAACAAAGCGTTCAAAGCGACCGGTTGAAGTCCTGTCCCAGGAGGGGCAGGGGAAGTGGACGGTGAGGAACAGGCCCCCAATACTGTCGCGGCCAGGAGTGTGGTCACGGCGATGAGACTAGATAAGACAGTACGCCTTCTCATCATGCAGAAACTCCTTTGATCCTTCTCGCTAGCGGATTTATGCGGCAGTTCCGACTGATCACAGTGGACTGGGTAGTGCCGCACCTGAACGCTCGCGGTGCCATGGTTTTAGCAAGGAACAAGATCACCACCGATGATATGGCATCCCACCCTGCCAATCTTTTCTTTCAATTATAATACGGGCCTGGTCACACCCAAGGGGTAGCCCTGAACATTTAGATTTGGCTCGTTCATCCGTGGCCGCAAACTTGATCGGCGAGAATCTCCAGCAGGTGGCGGTACGGTTTGCCCGTCGCGCGGGCCATGCCCACTTCACAGGTACGGTTGCAGGACGCGTGGACAGCGGCGCCCAGTGACCGTACTTCTGCTGCCTCCAGACGGGTGGCGGCTGAAGTCAACTCCGGATGCAGAAGTCCGCGATCCCCGGCGAATGCACAACAGCCCTTGTCCTTGGGCAGATTCACCGTGTCGGCAACCGCGTCCGCGATGGCGAGCAGATGACGAGTCAGTCCAATCTCGATGGAGGAACAGGTCGGGTGCACGGTGATCGACGCCACCTTGGGAACCGGACCAAGCCGGGGAAGAATTGTCTCGGCAACAAACTGCACACAGTCGATCACGCGTATCCCGGGCTCCTGCGCCAGCATCCGCATCAGCCCCTGTGTACAACTGGAGGCGTCGCACACCACCGGCAACCGGCCGTCCTCACACGCCGTCCGGATCACGGGGACGACCCGGTCGGCCATCCGCTGATGCCCGCGCGTCATGCCCTTGGAGGACCACACGGTGCCGCAACACAGCGAGTCGATATCCTCGGGCACACGCAGGGTGATCCCGGCCCGGGCGCACAAGGCTTCGAAGCCCGCCTGGACTCCCGAGCGACCGGGGGAATCGGTCGTGACAGGCCCGAACATCGAGTTCACACACGCAGGAATATAAACTGCGTCCACCTGGCGCGTGGGCTGGGGGCGACGCCGCGACCGCCCGCCCCCCGGCAAATCCGTCGACCACAAGGGTACGTTGTCACTACCCGCGATCTGGCGGGCAACCTCATTCGCCCCGGTGACGAGGCTGCTCACCGGTTTGAGGCTTTGAGTGACTGACAAGGCAGAACTGGCCACATGCGTGGCTCCCGCCCAGTGATCGGCAGCCAGGGCCCAGCCCGCCTGAGCCAGCGACGACGCGCCTTCGGCCCGCAGTTTCTTGGTGTACGCCCCGGTGTCGATGCCGACCGGGCAGGCGGTGAAGCACATCCCGTCGACTGCGCAGGTCTGGATCCCGGCGTAGACATAGTCTTGGCCCAGTTGTCTGGCCAACGGCTCTTGCCCGCGGGCCCGGGCACTGCCGATCTCACGGCGGACTGCGATGCGTTGCCTGGGTGTCAAGGTGACAGTACGCGACGGGCAGACGGGCTCGCAGTACCCGCACTCCACACAAGCGTCGATCATCGGGTCCACCGCGACAGGAACCTTGATGTGCTTCAGGTGAGCGTACGGGTCATCGTTCAACAGCACGCCATCGTTGAGCAGCCGCCCCGGATCGAACAGCCGCTTGATCTCGCGCATGACCTGGTAGAGTTCTTCGCCGTACTGTTTACGGACAAATGGTGCCATGACCCGCCCGGTTCCGTGCTCGGCTTTCAGCGATCCGTGGTGGCCGAGGACGAGGTCGACCATGGCATCGGTGAACCGCGCGTACCGGTCGATCTGCTGGTCGAACTGGTCGGTGATCATGAAATGAATATTGCCGTCCTTGGCGTGCCCGAAGATGACCGAGTCGGGGTAGGAGAACTCCTCGAAGAGCCGGCCCAGCCCCACGCAGGTGTCCGCCAGAGATGCCACAGGCACAACGACATCTTCCAGCAGGGCCGTGGTCCCGGGACGCCGGGCGGCGGCGACCGACGCGTACAACCCCTTCCTGAGCACCCACAGTTGTTCACGAATCCGGGGATCGGCGGTCAGTACGGCTGGCTGTTCGACGTCCAAACCGGCCAGCCCAGGACGGGCGTCTTCGACGAGTTGGCGCAGTTCGTCCGGGTTGGTCGACTGGTACTCGACCAGCAGAGCGGCCTGGGTCTGGGGGTGGATGGAGGAGATCACCTCAGGGCAATCGGGCAGGGATTGGCCCACGCGGATGGATGCCGTGTCCATCAGTTCCAGCGTCGCTGCCCCGGTGCCCACCAGGGCGGGCAACGCCTGGTTGGCCGCATGGAGGTCCGGGAAGACCAGCAATCCGGTCTGAACCCAGGGTCGCAAAGGAACAGTACGCAGTGTCGCCGAGGCGACGAAACCCAGCGTGCCCTCGCTGCCCACCATCAGATGGGCGAGGATTTCACTCGGCGATGAGAAGTCGAGGAAGGAGTTCAGGCCGTACCCCATGGTGTTCTTCATCGAGAACTGTCGTTCGATGGCTGCCACCCAGGCGGGCGTCGCCAGGATTCGGCGGCGCAACCGGTCGAGTCCCTCGAACAGGTCTGGTTCCAGCGAGTGGAGTTTGTGGTCCGCGTCGGCGTCAGAAGTGTCGATGACAGTGCCCGACGCGAGGACGACCACCAACGAGTCGAGGGTACGGTAGGTGTTTTCGATGGTGCCGCACGCCATCCCCGACGAGTTGTTGGCCACGACTCCGCCAATCGTGCAAGCCGCGGAACTGGCGGGATCCGGGCCGATCTGGCGTTTGTAGGGCGCCAGGTAGGCGTTGACGCGGTTGACTGTGACGCCCGGCTGGACGCGTACTCTCGCCCCTTCGTCCAGGACTTCGATCCGGTCGAAATGCCGTCTGACATCGGCCAACACGGCATCGGTCCCCGCTTGTCCGGACAGACTCGTCCCCCCCGAACGGAAGGTGATGCCCATACCGGTGGCTGCGCAGGCTTTCAGCAGGCGCGCCACATCGCCGGCGTCGCGGGGAACAACAATTGCCTGGGGGTAGAGCAGGAAGTGTGAGGCGTCGTGAGCGCGCGCCCGGATGGCGGTCGCGCCGGTCAACACCTGCCCCTGGTCCAGGCCAAGGACGGCCGGGTTCATCGCCGGGTCAACGCTGGTACGTCGGGCTCAAGGTGGCCCGCCCGATGGTGTGGAACAAGCTCAGGAAGGCGGCCACAGTACAGCCGATCTCTTCGGGTACGTCGACGGCCTGGTCCAGCGCATGCACGGCGAAGACGTAACGATGGAGGTGGTCACCGGGCGGGGGCGCCGCGCCGTCGAATCCGAGGGTCCCGGAGTCGTTGCGCACCCGTACTGCACCTTTGGGCAACGGGAAGTCGACATTGCCGAAATCCCTCGGCACGCTGACATGGCTCGGGGGAAGGTTGAGGACAGTCCAGTGCCAATATCCTGCAGGCGTGGGAGCATCCGGGTCGAAACACGACAGCATGTAAGCCCTGGTCTGAGGCGGGGCCCCACTCCAGGACAACTGCGGGGAGACATTGGCGCCATCCACGCTGTGGCGGATGTCCATCGGTTCCCCTTCGGCAACATCATCGCTTGTCAGAAGGAAAGAGGGCACGACCGGGAGCAAGGAATACGGCTCCGGAGGGTAGGGGCGAGTAAGGTCCATGACAGTCGAGTCTAGTACGCCGCAATCGGAAAAAGCGCTATGAATTCTGAAAGCACCCAGGCCGTACTGGTTCTGGACCTGCTTGCCCGGCTCGACAGGACCGTTGGCAATAGCTGAGAGCTTCCTGAGAAGAAGAACTCTTGTTGTGCTATCCTGGAGCGCATGCGTCGTGTGTCGTGGGAAAAAAAGATGTCTTCTTTGGGCATGTTCTTGCTAGTCAGCGTTCTCGCAGGGCTTCTGGTGGCGGGATTGGCGATTCCGGGTGCGGCTCTGGCCGGTGTGACGAGCACCACCGTGTACGCCTCGTTGACCAAACTGCCGGAAGAGTTGGAGACACCTCCCCAGGCGGAGCGGACCAATATTCTGCTCGCCGACGGGTCGCAGTTGACCCAGCTCTATGACGAGAACCGGGTCATCGTCAAGCTGGACCAGATCGCCCCGATCATGCAGCAGGCACAGATCGCCATTGAGGACGACCGGTACTATACCCACGGCGCCTTGGATCTGAGGTCGTTGGCGAAGGCTGTTCTGAGCAATCTCGGAAGCGGTGACGGTGGCGGCGGGTCCACCCTGACACAGCAGTACGTCAAGCAGGTGCTCGTGGAGCAGGCGATGCAACAGGATTCCGTGGAAGCCCGCCAGCAGGCTCTCGACGATGCACAGGGCCGTACTTTGGAGCGCAAGATTCGCGAGATGAGGTACGCCATCGCGCTGGAGCAGAAGTTCTCCAAGGATCAGATTCTGGAAAACTACCTCAACATCGCCTACTACGGCGACGGCACCTACGGCGTGGAGGCCGCCGCTCACCACTACTTCAACACCAGCGCCGCCGATCTGACACTCGCCCAGGCCGCCATGCTGGCCGGCATCGTCCAGACCCCGTCGCGCAACCCAGCCGATCCCGACACCCGCGCTGCCGCCGTCGACCGGCGCAACACCGTCATCGACCGCATGCTCGAACTCGGCCTGATCAGTCAGTCGGACGCCGACACCGCAGAAGCCGAGGTCTTCGATCCGAGCCAGATCCAAAGCCAGCCGAACGGATGCGCATCCGTCACGGACTTGAACTACATCCAGGTCTGCCAGTACATCATCAACACTCTGCTCTCCGACGAATTCTCATCTTTGGGCAGTACGTCCGACGAGCGGCGGGACAACTTGAATACCGGCGGGTACACCATCACCACAACGATCGACCCGACCAAGCAGATTGCCGCCCAAGCTGCCATCTCCAACCGGATCGCCGATGCGGATCCGGTGAAGTCGACGATGATCATGATGCAGCCGGGCACGGGAGTCGTGTGGGCGGCGGCCCAGAACCGACGCGAGATTGGTTTCACCAATGACGATCTGCTCAATGGGAAAACATCACATGTCTATTTTGCACCCAGTAGTCTGGGCGGCGATGAGGGCGCTCAGCCAGGTTCGACCTTCAAAGGTTTCGTGGTGGCCGCGGCCCTTGATGCCGGCATCCCGCCGACCAAACAGTTCAACGCGCAGGCCAAGATGGACTTCTCGAATGACTATTTCATGAGCTGTAACGGGCCTGTCAAGGCAGACAAGGGATGGGTGGTGTACAACGACACGGGGACCGGCGGGGTCATGAATATGTACCAAGGCGCAGCCAACTCGGTGAACACCTACTTCGTGCAGTTGGAGCAACTGGTCGGTGTCTGTGCTTCCGTGACGATGGCCGATGCGGCCGGAGCCCAGGTTTCGGATCCAACTGTCGACAAGGATTACCCCAACATCATGGCGTATAACAGCGTTCCCTCGTTCACCCTCGGTACGGCCTATGTCTCCCCGATGTCGATGGCAACCGCTTACTCCACGTTTGCCGCCCGGGGTCTTCGGTGCGATCCGGTCGTCGTCGGCTCGATGCAGGACCGGAATGGAGCACAAATGCCTGTTCCGAACGGAAACTGCCGTCAGGTCATCAAGCCACAGGTCGCCGACGGGGTCAACGCCGTACTGGCCAACCTGTTCACCTATGGGACGGGATCAGGTTTTGGCCTCAGTGGCAGGCCCATGTCCGGCAAGACGGGGACGACCGAGTACGGGTCGGCCGGATGGCTGATCGGGTACGCTCCCAATATCGTCGGCGTCGCTCAGGTGGCGGCGGACAGCAACGGGGTGTGGGATCCCTTCTGGGCCTCGCACATCCGGGGCGGCATGAAGAGCATGTCCGGTGTCAGACTGCCTGTCTCCAACACCTACCTGAACGGGTTCGGTGCTGCCGACGCCGGTCCGATCTGGCACGCCGCCATGGCTGCGGCCACGGCTGGCATGCCGGTGGAATCCTTCACGAAGCCAACAAGCGACATTCTCTATGGCAAGAAGGTCGTTCCTCCCGACACTTCGGGAATGAGCATGGCCGACGCGCAGACGGCTCTCCAGGCGGCTGGCTTCTACGTCACCCAGACACAGGTGTACGACGACTCTGCGCCTGGAACCTTGCTGAACATCAACTGTGAGTACGTCTATGGCGGAACGTGCACCATGAACATTTCCCAAGGACCCCGTCCTCCCGACCCGACGGACACCGGCGGCGATCAGCCAGGCCAGCCCGCCAGCCCGTCGACCTCCTCCCCGACTCCTGGGGGCGGTTCCACTCCAGGCCGGTGAGGCTGAGCCGATTCATGGCTGCTGCGCGTCACTGTGCCGACGCGCTGTCTTGTCCCTCGTCGTTCAACGTCACGTCCAGTCTGCCCTCACGGAAACCGTCGACCCATCGCTCCCCCAACAGTGTCGCTCGCGGCGTGGGGTCATTCGGGTCAAGCGATGACCGGCACGGTCACCCAGTGAAGGAGACCTCAGACAAGTCCGACTGGAAGACGCCGTTGACCGACGCGACCTGGGTGAAGTAAACCACGACAAACTGCGTGGTCGTCTGAGTGAAGGACAAGGTGGTTTCGGCTGTCGTCAGATTCGCGGAAGTCATCGATGTCCAGTTCTTGATGGTCATCATGTCTGGGTCTTTCACCGTCGACGCGTCCCCGGACGGGACATAGATGGTCACGGCGGTCGGAGTGAGGTCCGTGGTGATCGACACCTGGCTGACCGACACGGGCGACCCGAGGTCGAAGACCAGCCCCACTCCCGGCTTGTATTCGGGGATGTAGGTCTCGGTCGGATACCTCTCCGTCCGCCAGGCGGTGCTGGGATCTCCGTCGTACGCCAGTGAGACCAGGTCGTCGTTCTCCGTGGCGTCACCGCCGTCGTCCTTGGGGTCGAACACCATGGCGGACGAGATGGGCCGGACTGCCGGAGCGTGTGCGGTTGTGGTACTTGAGGGGTGGGAGGAGTTGTACAGTCCGACAATCAACGCGGTGACAAGGGCCAGGACCACCAGGATGGCGAGGACGAGGAAGATGCGCGACCACCACCGTGCCTTGTCCGGATGGATCGGGTGCGTCAGGGGAGACGCTGGCTGGCTGGGTTCGCTGTGTTCCAGATGCCCGGTGATCTCGCTGTCGGTCTTCACACCGCTTGACCCCAGGTCGACCGCCATGGTGACGGCTTCGGTTTCGGCGGTCGCCGACCCCGCTGCAGCACTGGCCGTACTGGCTGGTGCCGTGGTCACGGCCGGAACGATGCGAGGACGCTGGACCGGGCCGGTGGGCGCGGGCGGAACAATGCGTGTTTGTGGTTGGAGCGAACCCGTGGCCCGCTCCGCCAAGGCGGGGGTGGGATCCTTGGTCCCGATGAAGGCGGTCAACGCCTCGGTGATGCCCTGTGCTGTGGCGATGTGGTCGGGGTCGCGGATGGAGAGGATTTGGCGCGTCAGCCGGTCCAGCGGTCCGGGCGTCCCAGGCCTGATCGTCATCGGCGACTGCAGACCGTCGGCGGTGAGCGGCGCAGCCTGGAGGCCGATGTCGGTCGCGCCTGGCCAGGTCGCCGTCAGGCAGGCGTACAACAGCGCACCACAAGCGACAACGTCCAAAGCTTCCATGTCCGTGCGGGACATCTGCGCGTCGGTCTCGCGCGGCGTCAGCGCCTGGTCGACCCGCAATCCCGCGATCTTGACCCCACCGGTCGGGGAGATCATCACTTTGGTCGGGTCGAGGCGGCAGTGGTACAGGTGCATGGCGTGGATGCTCGCCAGCACGCTGGCCACCTCGCGTACCACCCAGGCGGACTGAGTCCCGGTCAGAGGGCCGGAGCGAAGGATCTCGGTCAGGGTGTGGCCCTCGGTCCACTCGGAGACGATGTAGGCCTGATCGGCGTCCTGACCGGCGTCGAGGATGCGCAGGAATCGGGCATCCATGGCCGCCGACGCCACGCGCGCCGCTTCAAGAACTGTCATGGTGTTCTCGTCATTGGGGAAGCAGGTGACAATAACCGGGCGCGACAGACTCTCGTCGACGCCGGTCCAGCGGCTTCCGGTGCCGATCTTGCCGGTCAGCGAACCCAGGCGGTACCGCTCCGCCATCAGCACGCCCGGAACGAGCGGGGTGAGACCAGTCAGAACCGGCTGGGCCTCCTCGGCCCCGAAGGGCGGCAAGTACCGGATGATTTGGGTGGGGATGTCCTGGGGGTCGGGCTGGGGCCCGGAAGCAGTGTCGGGTGTGTTGGGCTGATCGGATTCCACTTTCTTCTCCTTTCTCAGCATCGAACGGATCATTATTTCCAGGTCCTGGATTTCGGGCAGGTTGGTCATCTTCGCCAATCCCCAGTAAACACCAACCCCGGCACATCCGGCGATGACGAGGCCGATCAGTCCCAGAACCCGTCCCGGAAACAGTACGGTCTGGAGCCAACTGATGCCCCCGCCCACTGCCGCGCCGGGGAAAGACAGCAACACCAGGCGACCAGTGAATCCCGCCAGAGGCGTCTTGAGGCCAGGAACAGCGCGGCGTAACAAGATCCAGGACCACCCGGCACTGAGGATATAGGCCGCGGTGTAGGCGATGGCGATGCTGGGGGCGACCCACACCGTGGGGACTTTGAACAGCGCGACCAGGATGGTGGCGACCACGCTGGCCACGGCGACGAATCCCACTTCGACAAAGAATGGGGTCCGGGTGTTCGCCATGGCATTGAAGGCTTTGGAGGTCATGAACCTCAGCGTGAAGGCGATCAGGCTGACGGCCAGGATCGCCACGGTCAACCCGACGTACGACCCCCCTGCACCTCTGCCGTAGGCAACCAGGCCGATCGGCACCCCCACGATGACCATGAGGACTGAAATGGGGACGATCACCGCGTAGATGAGTCTCAGGTTGGACATCAACTGGTCGGTGTAGCGATCCCAGGCCCCGATCGCGGACAGTTTGGACAACGACGGCATCAGGGCTGTGACCAGCGAAACGGTGAGCAGGCCGTGGGGGACCTGCGAGATCAGCACAGCCGTGTTGAAGACATAGACCCCGGCGCCGTGCCCGGCGGCGGTGGCCGACGAGGCCAGCCGAGTGATGACGATGTAGAGCAGTTGGTCGACGGCGACGAAGGCCAGCGCCCACTTGGCCATGCGGGCCGTGGCTGCCAGCCCGGTGTGGAAGAAGTCGAAACGCGGACGGTATTTAAAGCCGACTTTCCTCAAGTACGGTACGAGAATCGCCGCTTGACAAGCAACTCCGGCAGCTGTGCCAATGCCGAGAAGGCCGATCTGAGCGGAGGAGAAGGGCTGCGAGGTGTTGGAGTGGAAACCCCACACGACCGCGTAGGTCCCCAGCATGAGGATCTGGATGACGTTGTTCAGCACCGGCGCCCACATGGTCGGCCCGAAGGAGCCCCGGGCGTTGAGGATCTGGCTCAGCAACCAGAAGATGCCGTAGAAGAAGACCTGCGGCATACACAAGACACCGAGTATCAAGAGGGAATGATAATGGGCGGCCATCTCCGGGCGTCGCCAGGCGGAGTTGATCATGACCCCCATGACCACGGGTGTCCCGATCATCAGCAGGGCGGTCACGATGACCAGCAGACCCGAGAACAGGGTGACGATCCGGTCGGAGTACGCCTGCCCGCCATCGGCGTCCCGGCTCATCGCCCGCATCAACTGGGGCACGATCACGGCGTTGAGCACTCCGCCCAGCAGGAGCAGGTAGATGGTCGAGGGGATCTCGGAGGCGGCGGAGAACATATCC
>WRFP01000049.1 GCA_009778725.1 Propionibacteriaceae bacterium | reverse complement strand
GTGACGATCTTCACCGCGGAGATTTCCTCCAGACTCAGATGGGTGACGATCCACGGGCCCAGCGGAGTGAACGTGTCCCACGACTTGGCCAGCCCCCAGGGCAGCCCCGGTCCGGTCAGATCACGGGCGGTGACATCAGTGCTGACGGTGTACCCGAACACCACCTCGGGCACGCGATCGGGGGGAACCGAGCGGCAAATCCGGCCGATGATGATCGCCAGCCGGCCCTCCACCACGGTGTCCGTACTGATGGCCGGAATCTGGATCGCCTCGCCCGGCCCGATCACCGACGTGTTGGGCTTGAGAAACAGGGCCAGTTTGCTGCCTGCCCCCGACGACGAAGGGTGTACGGCCATGGAGCCTGGTTCAACTCCGATCACCTTCGAGCGCGGCAGGAGTGGGGAAAGCAGCCGTACGTCAGCGAGTTCGCGCCGTACTCCTGCCAACTTCACCGACCCTGACAACGGATCTCCGGTCAGGTCCGACACCGTGTCGGGATTGCCCGTCCCGTCGGTTTCCAGTTCCACCACCCCGTACCGGATCGTCCCGTCCACCGAGTACCGCGCAATTCTCATGGTCCAACCTTAACCCGGATGCACCGATTCATGGCTACTCCGCGACCCTGTGGAGGCACGCTGGCTCGTCGGTCGGCGCTCCACAGACGTCCAGTCTGCCTTCACGCCACCCGCCGACCCATCGCACCCCCACAGTGTCGCTCGCGACGCCAGCGATCGATTCGGGCATAATCGCCCAATAGCTGCAACGCGACACACCCGACAGGACGCCCCAATGCTGGGTGATGTCGTCAGCGTACGGCGTCGCGCAGGGCTGCCATGAACTCGGCTGGTTGATCGGTGATGGGTGAATGGCCGGACTTGGCGAAGGTGATCATCGTGGCACGCTTGCCCAACAGGTCTCGGGTTGCCTCAGCCCATGGCAGGGGTACGACCATGTCCTGTTCGCCTTGCAGGATCGTGACCGGGCAGACGATCTGGTCGAGCCGTCCCGAGCCGGGAGCGAACTGGGTGGCGTCCGAGGTCATGTTGAAGGTCATCAGCGCATAGTCGACATCGACCAAGTTACGTTGCTTGAGAATGGCATCCAGGTACGCGTCATAGTCCTTGGCCGGAGGCTGGTTCAGGTTGTAGATCACCATGTTCCAGATGGCTCGCATCGTCTCCTTGTCACCGGCAGCGTAGGCCGCCAGGACGGGCCTGACCTGGACGGGATCGGCAGCGATATCATCCTTGCTGGTCAGAGGCTTGTCCGGATCGGGCTGTCCCGACTCGTCTTTGGCGTACATGGGATATCCGGTCGGTGGCACCGAGTCGACCAGGACCGCTGCGGTGACCTGGTCCGGCCGGTCGGCCGCCAGTTCGAGGGCCACTCCCCCGCCGGTGGACCAACCCACCACGGCACAAGTCCCGATGTCTACGGCATCCATGAACGCCTCAGTGTCCCGGGCCAGGTCGAACAGCGAATCGAAACTTGCCTTGTAGGTCGAGTCACCAAACCCGCGCAGGTCCACCGCATACACCGTGAACTCGTCTGCCAAAGCCTCCATCGTGGTCTGCCAGTGCACGGAACTAGACTGATTGCCATGGATCAGCAGTACGGTCGGGCCGCCAGTCCCGCAGGTGCGGTACGCCAGCGTCTCGCCATTGGGCAGATCAACGCGGTGAACTGGGTAGTCCTTCATCTGTTCTTCCTTTCATCTGCGTCCCCGACAGGTACCGCCAGGGGGAGTGAGCCTTGACCCACCAGATGATGCGCGACCACGCGCGACAGAGGTGTCTCCAGGCTGAAAGAACCGATACTACCCGTAGAATCAGCGTCAGGAGATCAGCGCATAAGTGTAGGCGTCAGCCAGTGCCTCCCAGGAGGCTTCGATGATGTTCTCGCCAACACCAACTGTTGTCCACGTCCTGGAACCGAGACGGGTGTCGATCAGCACCCGCGTGGTGGCATCGGTGCCTCGCCCGTTGTCAAGCAGACGGACCCGGTAGTCGATCAGTTCCGTTCCGGCCAATTGGGGGAAATGCGGGATGAGGGCCTCGCGCAGCGCCTGGTCGAGCGCATTGACCGGGCCATTTCCCTCGCCAACATATGGCTTGGTGGACTCATTGTCGAACCCCACGCGGACAACGGCCTGGCTAACCTCGTCCTGGTCGGTGTACACCCGCCACGACACGATCTGGAACGGCAGTACCAGGGTGCCGAGTTCGTCGCGGACCAGCAGGTCGAACGAGGCGTCGGCCGCTTCATACGAGTATCCGGCGGCCTCGCGTTCCTTGACTCGCTTCGACAACTGGGTGGCCATCTTCTTGTCCGTCACCTGGTGGCCCAGTTGCTCGGCCTTGATCTGGATGTTGGCGCCCCCGGCCAGTTCGGAGATCAGCATCCTCATGTCGTTGCCGACCAGAGCGGGGTCAATGTGCTGGTAGAGGTTGGCGTTGACCTTGATGGCCGAGGCATGCAACCCTGCTTTGTGGGCGAAGCTGGACACTCCGACGTACGGCTGCCGCGCTTGTGGAACCTGATTGGCGATCTCGGAGACCGAGTGGGAGATCCGGGTGAGGTTCCGCAAGGCCTCGTCTGTGACGACATCCCAGCCGTACTTCAGCTTCAAGTTGCCGATCAGGGTGATCAGATCGGCGTTGCCGGTCCGCTCGCCATGGCCGTTGATGGTGCCCTGGATGTGGGTGACCCCCGCGTCGACTCCGGCCAGAGTGTTGGCCACCGCACAGCCGGTGTCGTTGTGGCAGTGAATACCGACGGGGATTTCCAGCTGTTTCACATCCTCGACGATTTCGCGTACCTTGATGGGAAGCATCCCGCCGTTGGTGTCGCACAACACGGCCACCTCGGCCCCGGCTTCGACAGCGGTGACGGCGGCCAGCTTGGAGTAGACCGGGTTCTCCAGGTAGCCGTTGAAGAAATGCTCGCAATCGACGAACACCCGGCGGCCTTGAGCACACAGGTACGACACCGTGTCGCGGATCATCTCCAGGTTCTCTTCCAGCGTCGTCTTCAACGCCTCGTAGACGTGCCGGTCGTGGGATTTGGCCACCAGGCAGATGACTTCGGTGTTCGCGTCGAGCAGAGCCTGGGTCAGCGGGTCGGTCGCGGCAGTCAGGCCCACGCGCCGGGTGGCCCCGAAGGCGACCAGCGTCGAGTTCTTCAGCTGGAGTTCCCGGGAGGCCATCTCAAAGAACTCCGTGTCCGCAGGGCTCGCCCCCGGCCAGCCGCCCTCGATGAAGGTCACCCCCAATTCGTCCAGCAGTCTGGCGACCCGCAGCTTGTCGTGGACGCTCAGATGCAATCCTTCTTGCTGGGTGCCGTCGCGCAGCGTGGTGTCGTACACATGAAAGGGCTCCGGGCGAGCCAACCGTACCAAAGGGGCCATTGTTCAGTCCGTAATCTTATGCATCCAGCCGTAGGGATCCGCCGTACGGCCCCACTGGATGTCGAGCAGAGCCGTGCGGATCGCGCGCGTGACCTCGCCCACCGGCGATGTCAGCGGCATCACCTCAACCTCGCCGTCGAGCATATGGAGGAGCCTCCCGATGGCCGACACGACAGCAGCAGTCCCACAGGCGAAGGCTTCGACAATGTCACCTTCAACGATCCCCGCGAACAGTTCCGACAACGAGATCGGCCTCACGTCAGGAGTCAGACCGAGGCTGGGGGCCAGGGTCAGAATCGCGTCACGCGTGACCCCTTCCAGAATGGTTCCCGCTGTGGGAGGCGTGATCAGAGCGGAGTCGGCGGTGACCGCGAAGAAGTTCATCCCCCCGAGTTCCTCGACCCATTCGTGGGTGGCGGCGTCGGTGAACAGAACCTGGGAGCACCCATGTTCGGCCCCCTCGCGTTGGGCCGCCAGCGCCGACGCATAGTTCCCGCCGCACTTGGCCGCGCCTGTGCCGCCATCGCCCGCGCGAGAATAGGTCGTCGTCACCCAGATATCCACCGGGGTCATCCCATTGGACAGGTACGGGGCAGCCGGGCCTCCGATGACGGCGTACGTCGCCCGGGCCGCCGATCTCACACCCAAGAATTGTTCATTCGCAAAGATGAACGGGCGCATGTAATAGCTCTTCTCCCCCTCACCGTCGGGGACCCAGTCCTTGTCGACAGTCATCAGCGCGTACACCGATGTCAGGAAGTCTTGTTCGGGAACGGATGGCAGATCGAGCCTGCGGCACGACTGGATCATCCGCCGCGCGTTCATCTCGGGCCGGAAAAACCACAGGCTTCCGTCCTCATGGCGATAGGCCTTCAGCCCCTCGAAAACCTCCTGGCTATAGTGCAACACTGCTGTGCCCGGAAAGATATCGAAGCTGCCATAGTTGTCAATCTTGGAGTCCTGCCATCCCGAATCCTCGGTCCACGTGGCCACCGCCATGTGGTCGGAAAAATACTTCACAAACCCCGGGTCTGCCAAAATCTCCGCCAACTTCTCAGGGGAAGTACGGTGGGTCCCAGGGACGAGGTCGAAGGATAGAGACATGTGCTCAGCGTACCTCGCATGACCCCGGCTGCACGCTCTGTTCACATTCCGGGGTTACCCCGAATGCACCGATCCATGGCTGCTGCGCGACCCTGTGGAGGCACGCTGGCCCGCCGGTCACCGCTCAACTTCACGTCCAGTCTGCCCTCACGCCACCCGCCGACCCATCGCACCCCCACAGTGTCACTCGCAACGCCAGCGATTGTTACCTGAAATCTTGTCTCGGCAGGCAAGCCAGGCTGGTCGCGGCGTAGGCGAGCCCTAGGCTGATGGGCATGAGCGAATTGATTGCAGTCATCCCAGGGGACGGCATTGGGCCGGAGGTCATCGGACAAGCCACACGAGTCGTCGACCACGTCCATCCCGGTCTGAAGTTCGAGACCTTCGATTTGGGCGCGGAACACTGGCAGGCCACCGGCGAGGTGCTCAACGACGAGACGCTGGCCCGGTTGGATCAGGCAGACGCGATCCTGCTCGGCGCGGTCGGCGCAGCACCGGGGTCGACGACCATTCCCTCGGGCTTGCTGGAACGCGGCTTGCTCCTCAAACTGAGGTTCGCTTTCGACCATGCCGTCAATCTGCGGCCGTCCAAGCTCTACCCCGGTGTCCCCACCCCCCTCGCAGACTCTGTCGTGGCAGGCGCCACCATCGATTTCGTCGTTGTCCGCGAAGGCACCGAAGGCTTGTACTGTGGCAATGGTGGTGTGGTACGCGCGAACACCTCCCAGGAGATCGCCACCGAGGTCAGTGTCAACACGGCCTATGGCGTCGAACGCGTCGTCCGGTACGCCTTCGGGCTGGCCCGCACCCGTCGCCATCACCTGACCCTGGTTCACAAGCACAATGTTCTGGTCAATGCCGGTGGTTTGTGGCGCCGCCTCGTCGCTGAGGTCTCGGCCGAGTTCCCCGACGTCGCCCACGACTATCTCCACATCGACGCTGCGACAATCGCTCTAGTCACCAACCCTGACCGTTTCGACGTGATCGTCACCGACAACCTGTTTGGAGACATCCTCACCGATGAGGCCGCCGCGGTCACCGGCGGGATCGGCCTGGCTGCCAGCGCCAATTTGAATGTCACCGGAACCCACCCGTCCATGTTCGAGCCCGTCCACGGCTCAGCCCCGGATATCGCCGGTAAGTCGCTGGCCGATCCTAGAGCGGCCATCTTGTCGGCGGCGATGATGCTCGACCACCTGGGCCATCGTGACGACGCAACGGCCATCCGTCACGCAGTGGAAGCCGACATCGCGGCTGCGACTCCACGAGCCCGCTCCACCTCGGACATCGGCCAGGCGATTCTTGGAGCCTGTTGAAAACACACCACCAAGTCACGACCCCGTGTCGATCGACACAAGCAAGCGTCGTGTTATAATTTCGCATGGGTAACACTGACGAACGTGTGCGTCACCTTGTCCCTCCCATCGACGAGTTGTGGGGTGCCTTGGAAAGCGACGATGATCTGATCACAGACGATGAGGTCGCTCTGATCGACGCACGGCTTTCGGTTTGGCGAGAGAAGGATACAGAGTGCGTTCCGTGGGAGAAGGTCAGCGCATACATCACCTCGCGCTCCAAGGCGCATACCAGGTCTACCTGACACTCGACGCCACCGACGACCTCGAAGACGCCCTGGCTGAGAAGCTGAAACGGGGCCGCGCTGTCTTCACCAGGTTCACCGAGGATGTCTGGCGGGCGATGGACAGAATCTCGATCGTGCCCCACCTGGCCCGAGTCCATCACGGTGAGGTCCGGGTCACCGCCCTGACCGGATTCCCGTACCGGTTCTGGTACGTCTTGGACACGGCGGCGCGTCAGGCCATCCTGATCGCCCTGGTCGCCGTGGCTCACCCTGGCCCCGATCGCGACTGGGTGCCGCGGCCCTCGAAGAAAATCTGGTGGAGCCACATGCCCTATCTGCCTCCCCTGTTGCCCGAGCCCTATTCAGAGGACTCACCTCAGGCTCCATCCTGGCAGGAGCAAGACGACCAGTGGTGGCAGACGAGGATCGGGCCCCGACACTCGTCATGATCCACCGTTTCATCGCTTGGTACGCGCAGCAACTCTGATCTGACCAGCGTTATTCCAGGCGGCGCAACAAAGCACAGAACATTGCATCGGTGCCATGCCGGTGGGGCCACAGTTGGATGAACCGGGGATCCGAACTGGCGCTGGCCTGCCGAACCCCTGGAAGCAGGGCGGGGGCGTCGAGGATCTCGACCCCGCCCTGGCCTGCGACCACTTCAGCAGTTTCGCCCAGATGGGGGGAACAGGTGACGTAGGCCACCACTCCTCCAGGCAGGACGGATTGACACGCGCGATCCAGCAGGGCGCGTTGCAGGGCAACCAAGGTGGTCAGGTCTGCCGGGGTCTTGCGCCACCGGGCTTCCGGGCGGCGCCTCAACGCACCCAGACCCGTGCAGGGGGCATCAAGGATGACCCGGCTGAAACACGCCCCCCACGCCGGGGTGCGGCCATCGGCGACCATGACGGGAGCCGGTCCGGGGTACCCTTGGAGCGCATCGGCCACCAAGCGCACCCGGTGCGGATGGATGTCAGCGGCCACCACCTGTTCCGAGCGTTCGCGAGCCAACCCTGTCAGCAAAGCAGCCTTACCTCCTGGTCCAGCGCACATGTCCAGCCAGGGGCCCGCCGGAGCATCAACTCGGGCCAAGACCGCTGCGACCAGCTGAGATCCCTCGTCCTGGACGCCGGCCCTGCCATCGCGGACGGCAGCCACTTCTAACGGATCGCCCTTCCTGGCCACACCCCACTCAGAGTACGGTGTCGGCTCTCCCCCGAAGGCCAACAATTCCTCCCTCGTCATCAACGACGGGCGGACGGCCAAGGTGGGTAGCGGAGGCCGGTTGTTGGCCGCAAGTGCCTCGGCCAGCTCGGGCTCAGGCAAGCACTGCGCGTACGCATCGACGATCCACCCCGGATGACAGGTCCGTACTGCCAAAGCCTGCCGAAAGTCCAGGCCCTGGGTCAACAGGTCCAGCCACTCCTCCCAGTCGCGCCCGGCAACCCTCCTCAGGATCGCATTGACCACCCCGGCGACGCGGTGACCGATCTGTTCCTTGGCCAAACCCACCGAACTGGACACTGCCGCATGAGCGGGCACTCTCATTCTGAGCAACTGCTGGGTCCCGAGTCTGAGGACATCGACCACCGCCGGCTGGAGGGTACGAAGTTCGCGTCCGGCCGCCATTTCGATCACCATGTCCAAGGTCCCCTGGTTGCGGCACGTGCCATAGACCAGTTCGGTGACAAATCGTGCGTCGTTGGAGGACAGCTGGGCCCTGGTTAAAACCTCGTTGACAACCAGGTTCGCATACCCCGAGGATCGGATGGCGGCCAGGGCGGCGAACCCCGCCTGACGAGCCGTGGTGGTCACCTGCTGGTCACGCAAGGCAGGCTCCCGGTTTCAAGGCCCCTCGCGCCCAGTCGGCGCCCGGCATGGGTTTCTTGCCGGAGGCAACCACCTGGATCAACTCGATCCATCCGTCGCCCACACGGCAGTACAGGGCTTTCTTCGTCGCCCACAACGACCCTGGGACAGTGTCAGCTCCGGCTGCGTCCTGGGGTCCATCCGCCACTGCTGCCCGCAGGATCTTGAATCTGTCGGAGCCCAGAAGCGCCCACGCCCCGGGGTCGGGGCTCATGGCTCTGACTCGGCGTACGATGTCCTCACCGGATTGCCCCAGCGTCACCCGGGCCTGGTCGGTGGTCACTTTCGGCGCCAGGCTCACCCCCTGATCACCCTGTTCGCGGGGCTGATCCGCCCCACCGAGGTTCTTGACGACCTCTGACATTGCCTCGGCCCCCAGGACCGACAGCCGCTCCAGCAGGTCCCCTGCTGTCTCACCCGGATCGACATCGACCTCGCGCTGGAGGAAAACCGGCCCGGCGTCAAGGGCTTTCACCAAGCGGAAGACAGTGACCCCGGTTCGAACACACCCGTCCAAGAGCGCCCGTTGCACAGGTGCCGCACCGCGATAGGCGGGCAGCAATGAATAATGAAGATTGATCCAACCATAGCGGGGAATGTCGAGAAGTTCCTGGGTGATCAGCCCGCCATAAGCGACGACCGGGCAACAGTCCGGTTCCATCTGGCGGATGAGCGTGACAAACTGTGGATCGCGAAGCTTGCCCGGCGTCAAAACCTCGATCCCGCGAGCCTGGGCCCACCAGGCGACTGGCGAAGGGACCAGGCACGAACTGCGCCCCTGAGGTGCGGGCGGGCGTGTCAGCACCGCCAGGATCTGGTGATCCTGGCTCAGCCGGTCGAACACCGGCAGCGCCGTGGCAGGCGTTCCCGCGACAATCAGTCTCATCATCCTCCCAGCCAATCCGGATCGAGCCTGACAGTGAGCCTACCTGGTTTGCCCCCCTGCCAGCGGCGGGCGGTCATCCCGGCGAGCAGGCTGGCGAACTGAGATCCCCGGGAGGCGGGAACTCGGGCCAGCAGCCGGAAGTCCTCGGAATCGATTTCTTGGACAGGCCCGAGCAATTCGACGTACCCTGCCTGTCCCAGGATATGTCCAGCCTCTTCCACCGCCGCCTGCTCCCCGGTGAATGCCGCCATCCTCGTAGCCGGGGGAAACCCGGCCTGACGCCGGTCCTGCAGTTCGCGACGGGCGAAGCCCACCGGGTCCAGCCGCAACACCGCCTGAACAGCACGGTCCTGCCCCGGACCGACCACAAGCACAACACCTGAATCTTGACCGGGTCTGACAAGCGCAATCACCGCCATCCAGCGGCGTACTGCCTCTTCTGCCACCCGGATGTCCCCCCGGGCGAGGAAACCGGCCGCGTCAAGGATCACCGCTGCGGCGTATCCGCCCTCCACATCGGGCTCAGATCCTGGAGTCGCAATGACAATTGCTGGGGTTGCGGGCACTTTGGTCAGCCGCGTGGTGGAATCCGACCGGAGCACCTCGACGTTCTTGAAGGAACTGGCCAGTTCTTCTGCAGTCCTGGCAGACCCGACCGTCACAGCCCACCATCGCTTGCTCCCACACGAACAGGTCCACCCCTCAGCCGATCGACCACACACCTGGCAGCAAACCTGATTGGCTGCTTTCTCTTCCAAGCCGCCCCCGCACTGACACCGGGCCACCTGCCCGCACTGAGGACACCAGAAGTTGCGCCGATGACCGACCCACGGCACCCACACCAGGACCGGACCGGTCGACAACCCTGCCTGGAGCACGGCGAACGCGTCATGAGGCAGTCGCGACGTGCGAGCCGCCACGTCGCGGCCTAAGCTCCGATCCTCCTGTGAAGCCACCCTGACCGCCGCAGTACGCACACCAGCCGGCCCCCGGACTGGTCCGATCTCGCGCAACCATCCTTTTTCAACCCAGTTCTGGATCTGGGCCGACCGAGAGTACGACGCAAAGACCACTGCTGCCCCACACTGGGTAGCCCTGATGGCGACGATGTCCCGCAAAGCCGGATAAGGAACGCGCGGTTCGGCGTACGACCCATCAGCCTCATCCCACACGGCGATCAGCCCCAGGTCCCGCACGGGAGTGTACACAGCCGCCCGCGTTCCCACCACCACCCGGGCCTGCCCCCGCACAGCGGCCAAGAATGCGCTGTAGCGAGCCTGAGGTCCCTTGTCAGCAGTCAGTGTGACGATCCGGTGACCACCAATCATCGGTGATATCGAATCCAGCGCCCGAGCACAATCCTTCGCATCTGGAACCAGCACAACAACTGACCGCCCACTGGCCAACGTGTCGGCCACCAGTCCTGCCAGCCCACCAGCCCAATCCCCAATCCGGTTGGCAACAGGCGACAATGTCCACGACACACGGGGAGACTGCCCCCGTCGTAATGCCTCCTTCAGACCGGTCCCACCTGGATAGTCATCCAGCGACGTCGAAGTCGAGTCAGGTACCACGAGCCCATCCGAGCCCTGATTGTCGGACCCGGGATCGCTGGACGCTGGACCATCCCACACCAGTGGACCCACCCCCACACCAGTAGGCATGGTGTGACCCGACTCCAGGTCATCATCCGACTGGCCTGCGCGTCCATCACCTGTTTTTCCCCGATCGCCTAACCCAGAGGCAAACGTGTCAACCTGATCCGCGACAGCCCCGGGTTCGGGTGGAGACGAGTGCTCTGGCTGGCGTTGTTCCGCCCTGGCGTACCGTGGTGGAACTGCCACGCGTGCCACGTCCATGAATGTGCCCGCACAATGGTCGGCGACCGTCCGGATCAGCCTCACCGACTCTGCGGGAAGCACCACCTCGTCGGAAACGATCGTGGCCAGGCTGACCAACTTTTCCTGCTCGCTGGAGTCCGCCAACCCCACGACGAACCCGGGCAACCGGCGGCCATGAAAACCCACCTTGACCCGGATTCCCGGCTTGATCCTGTCTTCCCACTGGGGCGGCACAGCGTAGTCAAAGGTGCGGTCCAGGTGTGGAACGCCCACATCGACGTAAACCTGTGCGATCACGGTCAGCCACGCACAGCGGCTGCCAGAGCTTCGGCGCGGCCTGTCTGCTCCCAGGTCATGCAGTCCAACTCACGCCCGAAATGTCCGTAGTTGGTCACCTGGGAATAGACCGGGCGCAGCAAGTCCAAGGCTTCGATGATGGCCCTGGGGCGCAGGTCGAAAGTGGCCTGCACGGCGTCGCGAATCTGGTCTTCGGACACGCGGGCGGTGTTGAAACAGTCGACGTACAACCCCACCGGATGAGCCCGCCCGATCGCGTACGCCACCTGGACCTCGCACCTGTCCGCCAGCCCAGCAGCCACGACATTCTTCGCCACCCACCTCATGGCATAACTGGCCGACCGGTCGACCTTCGAAGGGTCCTTGCCGGAGAAGGCCCCGCCACCGTGGCGTGCCATGCCTCCGTAGGTGTCGACAATGATCTTCCGCCCCGTCACCCCGGCGTCCCCCATCGGACCGCCAGTGACAAAGGAACCAGTTGGATTGACAAAAACGTCGGCGTCAGCCAGACCGAACCCGCAGCTGTCGACCACCGGCTCGACCACGTGCCGGATGATGTCGAGGCTGATCTCCTGGCTGGTCACCCCGGGGTCGTGTTGGGCCGACACCACGATGGTCTCGACCCCGTGAGGAACCCCATCGACGTACCGGATCGTCACCTGGGTCTTACCGTCCGGGCGCAGATACTCCAAGGTCCCATCCTTGCGGACCATCGCCAGCCGCTCGGCCAGCCGGTGAGCCATGTGGATGGGTGCAGGCATCAGCGTGCTCGTCTCCCGGCAGGCGTAGCCAAACATCAACCCCTGGTCCCCGGCGCCCTGGAGATCGTAGGCATCCTGGGAACCGTCCCGGGATTCTCCAGCCCGGTCAACCCCTTGGGCGATATCCGGCGACTGGTTCCCGATCGCCACCATCACCCCGCACGAGTTGCCGTCGAAACCGACCTTGGAAGACGAATAGCCGATGTCCAGGACAGTGTCGCGTACGATCTGTGCCACATCGGCGTAACCCTGTGTGGTCACCTCTCCGGCCACCACCACAGCCCCGGTGGTCAGCAGAGTTTCCACCGCCACCCTGCTGGAGGGGTCCTGGGCCAGCAGAGCGTCCAACACGCGGTCAGCGATCGCGTCCGCCATCTTGTCGGGATGACCTTCGGTGACAGATTCCGACGTGAACAGTTTGTCCATCTGACGCTCCTTCATTTGGGTGATGAGACCGTCGCGTCCCTGGCCACGATCTGCGGTTACGCGGTCACGTCGTCGACAGCACTGCGCCACTTGTCACAGTGCTGATCTCATTCTCAACATACCGCAGTGGTACGACAAATTTTTCTGGGGTTTTCCGGGCAACTGTTGACAACACACGCACACCCGGTGGCTGATCACAGATCAGTGTCAGCAAAAGGATTCGTGAAATCGAAGGCCGACTCTTTCAGCGCTTCTTCACGGGCGGCCGCTTCGGCCTCAGGATCGATCTCCTGGCACTCCAACAGCCCGGCGTCGATCTCCCGCAACGCGATGGACAGGGGCTTCTCCTGCGAATTGGCGTCAACCAGCGGGCCGACATTCTCCAGCAGACCCTCGCCGAGCTGGGAATAGTAGGCATTGATCTGACGCGCGCGCCGTGCTGCGAACAGGACGAGACGATATTTCGAATCCACCTTGCCCAACAATTCGTCGATCGGGGGATTCGTGATGCCTTCTTGCACATTCGTCATGGGTGAGTGTCCTTTTCCATTCGTTCGTCCGCTGGCCCCACCAGGCCCAGACCGATCAAGTTTACCAATTCCGCAGCGGCAGATGCCACTTCATGGTGCACGATCACATGATCGCAGTGATCCATGAACTCCATCTCTTCGCGGGCGGTCGCCAAACGGCGCTGAACAACCTGTTCGGATTCCGTCCCGCGCCCCCGTAGCCGCCTCTCCAACTCCTCCCAAGAAGGAGGAGCCAGAAAGACAGTACGAACCTGACTCATGCGCGACACCACTTGCCGGGCTCCTTGAACATCCAGTTCCATGACGACAGCCCGGCCCTGCCGGATCTTTTCGTCGACATCCGCACCAGGGGTGCCGTACCGCGCTGATTGGTAGGTGGCCCACTCCAGCAGTTCCCCACCAGCGATCATCTGATCGAATCTGGCATCATCGACAAAGTAATAGTGCTGACCGTCGACTTCACCGCTGCGTGGTCGCCTGGTGGTGACGGAAACAGAAAGCCAGATCTGGGGGTACTGGGCGCACACCGTGGACAAGACTGTGCCTTTGCCGACACCGCTTGGGCCTACGAGAACAGTAGGTGTGAACTTCACCCAAGTTCTCTCTTGAGCCCTTCGAGTTGATGAATCCCGAGGCCGCCTAAACGGCGACTGGAAGCGATTGAATACTTCTCCATCAAGGCTTCGGCTTTCTTCTCACCGATCCTGGGGACGGCTTTCAAGAAATCCTGGACTTTGATCAGCTTGAGCTGGTTGTCCGCGATGGCCTGAGTCAGAGCTTCCGCCGGACTCAATTGGCCTGACCGAACCTTATCTTTCAGGGCAGTCCGCGCCCGACGAACCACGATGGCCTTAGCCCGTGCTGCAGCAAGTTCTCCAGCTGAGAGCGTTGGGATTGGCATAGTTGTCTCCTTTGCAACTAAATATCAAGGTGTTAGCGCTGTCTAC
>WRFP01000048.1 GCA_009778725.1 Propionibacteriaceae bacterium | reverse complement strand
CTTCGGGGCCGCTGCGTTGATGGCTTTCTGCGCATCGATGTCCCCCGAAGAAATGCGGGCGGCCCTTCCCCGGCCACCACCCATACCCATGGAACTCATGGAACAAGTTAATCACGTGGTCTGACGCGTTGCTGCGTCTACCGTGGTGGCGCTGGGATGGTGGTGATGTCGGGTACGGCGTCGGGCCAGATGAGTTCCACGGTACACGGCGCATGGTCGACGATGAAACGGGTGTCCCGACCCAGGCTGGCGGGGCCAAGACGGGTTTGATCGCCGTCGCGGGCGAGGATGAGCCAGTCGGCGTCGGCTGTGGACTCGGCGACTGCTCGCTCCGGGTGGCCGTGGAGGACGGTGCTGGTGCAGGGGCCGCCGAGGGCTTCCTCGGCTTGGGCGAGCAGGGATCGTACTGTGTCTTCGGTCTCGTCGGGCAGTCGGTCGGCGGTCGGTCGGCCCCGGCCCATCAGCGCGGTGAAAGGACTGACAACTGGTGCTGCCGGAGTGGCGGTGGCGACCAAATGGATCTGGTGACCGTCGCCATGACGACCGAGGGCGGTGATGACGGCAGGCCAGGTGGCCGGGGCGATGAGGGCAAGGATTCTCATGAGTCAAACTCCTATCACTAGATTGACTGCCCAGAGGGCGATTGTGCAGGCGGCCAGACTGAGTGGCACGGTCAGGACGCCGAGCAGGCTGAATTCGCCCAAACCGACTGGCTCATCGTGACGCGCGACAATCCGGCGCCACAGCAGGGTGGCCAGTGAGCCGAAATAGGTCAGGTTCGGGCCGATATTCACCCCGATCAGGCAGGCCAGTACGGCAACCGGCCCGAGTGGAGCCGCCAGGGGGAGCAGGACCAGGATCGCGGGCAGGTTGTTGACCAGGTTCGCCAGTACGGCGGACACCAGCGCCAGGATCAGCAGGGCGCCCAGGTTGACCGATCTCGGGATGACAAGGCTAATCACCGTCCCCGCACCCTTGTCGACAACCGCTGCGACGATGACGCTCAATCCGGCGACGAACAGCAGGAACAAGGGGTTCACGGCCCGTACCAGATCTGTGGCTGCCTTCCCGCGATGCTCGTGAGTCGACACCAGGCGTTTCACGGCCAGGACCGCCGCGCCGGCCAGGGCGACCCAGAACGGGGCGATTCCCAGGGGTTCGCACACCGCGAATCCCGCCAGAGTGCACGCCAGGACGACCGCTGCCACAACCGGCAAACGGTGAACAGCCATTGGCTGGGCCGCGGGTGCATGGATGGACAATTCGCGTGCGAAGAACAGCCGCAGAACCACGTACTCGATCACAATGGCGACCAGCCATGGAACGGCCATCAGCGCGGCAAAGTGGGTGAAACTCAGTCCCACCACGCTCAGTGCCAACAGGTTCGTCAGGTTCGACACCGGCAACAACAGCGACGCGGAGTTCGCCAGGTGAGAGGTCGCATAGGCGTACGGTTTCGGTCGCACACCCAGGCGGCTGGCCGTCACATACACCACCGGCGTCAACAACACCACTGTCGAATCCAGACTCAGGACGGCAGTCGTCACCGCTGCCACACCGGCCACCCAGACCAACAACCGTACTGGCCGTCCCCCAGACTTCGAAGCGACCATACTTCCAGCCCAGTCGAACAACCCCTCGGCCTGGCACAGGTGAGCCAACACCAGCATCCCGGCCAGAAACACCAAAGTCGGCAGCATGCTTTCTAGACCAGCCCCAGCGTCTTCCCACGAAATGACACCGGTCACACACAGCAACAAAGCCCCCGGCACCCCGGCATACGCTTCCGGCCAGCCACGTGGACGCGCCACCGCGAACAGCAAAACTCCGATCAACACGACCAGGGCAAGGGTGACAGCAAGACCCGGTGCCACGCCTGAAACTTTACTCGGTGTGTATCAGATTTCAGGCGTCAGGGTCCGAGCATGTCGGTAGAGATGACGTGCACGCCCTCGGGAGCTGGCTCAGGAACCACTGACAACCCCGTCATTATACGATTTACGAACGTTCCGTTATACGATTTTCGAATGAATCGTTATACGATTTTCGGAAATTGGCATCACGGGGAGCGTGGATTCGAGCGGGATTAGTCGCGTGTGGGGGCGTACAACTTGCTGGCGGGACCTCGGTCGAGGGAGGTGAGGCCGATGATGACCAGGCCGAGGATGCCGCAGCCGATGGTCAGGGCGCGGATGTTGACGATGTCGGCCAGGGGACCCATCATGGCCATGCCGAGGGGGATGGCCGAGTAGCCGATGAGGTTGATGAAACCCATTGTCCGCCCGAGCAGGCGTTCGGGGACGATCTCTTGGACCGATGTCATCGCGGCGGTTTGGAAGCCGGGCAGCGATGTCCCATAAAGGAGCATGATGATGCTGAAGACCCAGATGCTCCCGGACAGGCCGAGTCCGATGCTGAGCACGCCCCAGATGGCGGACGTGATCATGATCAATGTCATGCGGTTCTTCAGCCCGCCCCAGACCGCCAGGATCACACCGCCAAGGACCATGCCGACGCTCCACAGAATTTCGGCTATAGCCAGTTTCCATTGTTCTGAACCGAACAGACGAACGACGATGACAGGAGCCATCTGTACTGGGGGCATCACGAAGGTCAGCATCATGACCATGAGGAAACCTGCCCGGCGCAGGGGAAGGATTGCCCAGACGTATTTCGCTGCTTCCCCCATGTGAGACAGATAGCCCTTGAATCCACCCGGGATGATTGCGGCGTTGGTCAACCGGGGAATCTTGACCGCGATCGTACAACTGATGCCGATCAGGGCGGTGGTGACGTCGATCAGGAGGATCACTCCCAGCGGAAGGGTGACCAGCAGTACGGCCGCCAGCGCCGGCGCCGCCACGAAGATGAGCGCCTGCAATGCGGAGTTGACCGAGTTGACCCGAAGTAGCTTCGAGGTCGGCACGAGTTGCGGAATGGCTGCCATCAGGGCAGGGGACTGGACCCCGGTCGCGAAACCTCTCAGACACAAAACGACGATGACCAGCCACAACTGCTCGTACCCAGCTAAAATCACCAGGGCCAGGATGAGGGTGAACACGGCGACGAACGCGTCCGAGCCGATCATCAGAGCTTTGCGCCAGTACCGGTCCGCCCACACTCCGCCGGGAATCGTCGTCACTGCCATGGCCAGGTTCGCGGCGACGAACATGACTGCGTACTGCCATCCCGACCCTGTCTTCAAGGTGATGTACCAGATGACCGCGTAGCCAACCACCGAGGAGCCGAAGAGGGACAATGTCTGTCCGGTCAGCAATAAAGAGATACTATGCAACCAGTTCGGTTTGTCTTGGGAGTCGTCGCCCGTTGGCTCGACCGGCGGGTCGTCAGACTGTGGTGTGGACTGCCTGGGCGGTGGTGTGGAGTCGCCGGATGGGTCAACTCGTGGCGTCTGTGTGTCGTCGAGTGGCTGATCAGTCCCCGGGCCCTGAAGGTGGCTCATAGTCCTAGCGTATCTGGTGGCCGAGGGGCTTTTTTACCAGTACGGGGAAAATCCTGGTTGCTCAATCATGATCGGGACAGGAATGAGGCCAACCGCGTGAAACTTTCGATGGAAAGGGTTTCGCCCCGGGCCTGTGAAGGAATGCCCGCTTGTTCGAGCGCCAGGTGGACGCCTTGGCCATATCGGGATGCCAGGACAGACCGCAACATCTTGCGGCGCTGGGAAAAAGCGGTATCGATCAAGGTGAAAGTCGCTTCACGGGTTGCCATGGCAGGGGGGTCGCGGCGGACGAAACGCACCAGACCCGAGTCCACATTGGGGGCGGGCCAGAAGACGGTCGGTGGTACGGTGCCCACGCGGGATGCGGCAGCGTACCACGCCAGTTTCGCGGACGGGACTCCGTACACCTTGGAACCGGGGGGTGCGGCCAGGCGCGCGGCGACCTCGGACTGCACCATGACCAGCCCGCGAGCGATCGATGGGAAGGTGGCGAGAATGTGCAGGATGACCGGGACAGAGATGTTGTACGGGAGGTTCGATACCAGCATTGTCGGTGTCATTGGCGAGGGTACGGGTGGTGCCAGGCGAAGAGCGTCCTGTTCGATGACTACCAGATGATCAACCTTGTCAGGGACCAGTTCTTCCATCGTGATGGGTAACTGCTGGACGAGCGCGGGCTCGACTTCGACGGCGAGGACGTGGGCGCCAGTGTGGAGGAGGCCGACTGTCAGCGAACCGAGACCGGGACCGATCTCCAGCACAGTGTCATCGGGAGTCACGTCGGCCAAGGCAACGATGCGACGTACTGTGTTGGCGTCGAACAGGAAGTTCTGCCCGCGCCCTTTGGACGGCCTGAGATCCAACTGCGCTGCGAGGGCCCGGATTCGGGTGGCGTCCAGATAGTCAGCCATCGCGACCCCAGGGTCCGCCGTAGGCGGCGAAAGCGTTGTCGCGCAACTGGACACAGGTGCGTACGAGGTCCCAGTCCTTTTGCTCGGCAATGAACCGTACTGTGTACGGCGTGAGGTACGGAGCGTTGGGCCGACCGCGATGAGGTAGGGGGGTGAGGTACGGGGCATCCGTCTCGACCAGTATCTTGTCGGGTGGAGTGACGGCGAGCGCCCGGCGCAGATGATGGTTCGCTTTGTACGTTGTCACACCGGGAAAACTCAGCCAGTATCCCCGGTCGATGCAGGCTTGGGCAAAGTCGGAGTCCCCGGAAAAGGCGTGCATCACAACTCGTACTGGTTTGGGAGAATCGTCGAGAATGGACAACACATCGTCATGGGCGTCGCGGTCGTGGATCATCAGTGTCAGGTCCAGTTCGCAGGCCAGTTGGATGTGGCGGGCGAACGAGGCACGTTGCCGGTCTTGCGCCTCGAGGTCGGTGGTGCGGTAGTAGTCCAACCCGGTTTCCCCGATCGCCCTCACGTGTGGGCCCGCTTGCGCCAGTTGCCGGATCTGGGCAAACACCTGCTCGAATGGAGGATCGGGTCGGACTTCGTCGTTGTCTCTTGCGCCGACTGGATCGCTCTGCTGGGTGTCGTCGGCGGCGGGTGCGACAGGCAAACGAGCGACGACGTTCGGGTGCAGGGCCACGCAGGCGACCACCTGCGGATTCTCCCGCGCCAGGGCCTCCCCCCACGCCGAATCGGCCACGCTGTCGCCCGCCTGGATGACCCAACCGATCCCGACCTGTGCGGCCAGGTCAAGAGAATCCGGTGCCGACAAGCCAGTACGCTCGGCAACCGAATCCAAGTGAGTGTGGGCGTCGACTGTGGGACAGGGCAACGGCTCAGGCAGCGCAGGCAGCCCCAAGCTTTCAAGATCAACCATGGAGGCTATTGTAATTACTCCGCTCGCGCACCCAGGCCAGGACACCGGGCATGGCCCGCTCCAGGGCCGCGCGCGTGACCTCGAACCCGGACGGCGGGCCGTACCACGGATCGTCGATGCCATCGCCGGGTTCAGCAGACGGGTCGAAGTCGGTCATCAGGGCGAGGGTTCCCGTGTCAGGCGCCAGACGACGCATCTTGTCCAGATGAATACGCTCCATGCCGATGACAAGGTCGGCGTAGTTGATCTCGTCCACCGTGATCTGGTGGGCCCGGTGGCCCGCCGAGCGGTACCCCGCCGCCGTCAGGACGCGTGCGGCCCTCGGGTCGATAGGATTGCCCAGTTGTTCGTCGGAGGTGGCCGCGGACGTGAACCGTACACCGTCGATCCCAGCCTGCTCGGCCATCTTTTCGGCGATCCGTTCCGCCATGGGAGAACGGCAAATGTTGCCCCAGCAGACGAAAATCACGTGGACTGGGCGGGGGGTAGCTGCACTCACCACTCCAGTCTGTCACAGTTGTCCAGTACGCGTGTCGTGCGAGCAGGTTGATATGAATTGCGGCGAGGGGGCAAGGCAAAGCCTGAATGCACCAGGACACCCAGCGGCCATGAATCGGCGGACCAGGTTCACGAACTGACGAGTTGGGCGGCTCGCTGATGAGAGACGCCCATGATGCGTCCGATATCGCGAACTGAAAGATGCTGGTCGGCCAGGGTTCTCGCCGCTGACCGCCAGGCCAGGGCTGCTTGCTGGTTCGTGGTCTCGGCTTCTTCGCGTAGAGCTTCGGCCTTTGCCACCATGCGCTGGAATTCCTCAGGCAACACGACCTCGACATCGATGGCGAACTCGTCTTCCGCCAGCCCCAATTGATAGGCGATGGCCTCGCGCATCTCGGCATCGGCCTGAGCAAGGCTGCGGCACTGGGAAACTGCCCCCGCCTCCTGGGATTCGAGCACCCACCACTTCCCCGAGCGTTCAGCTGTCACAGTGACGGTTCTCATCTCCACCATCCTTTCCCGCCAAAAACTTCAGCGTACTGGTCCCAGAACTTATGCGCAGTGACATCGTCTATTGGGTCGTACCTGCCAAGAGTCCTGGAAGTTGAGCCGATCACGATGGCTGTGTGCCGTGTCAACTCAATCTCCTGGAAGTTAAGACCCTTAGCCCTGGCTGCTTGCCTGAGTTTTCTGATGACATCCCCGCGGTTCACCAATTTAGTCTATTCCCACTAGACGCAAGCGTCAATGGCGTCCTTGACGGATCTTCCACGGTCGCAGTCTCACCCTGTATCCTGGCCCCATGACCTATGATTTTGACGCTCTGATCGAGCGGGCGGGGAGCAATTCGTTGAAGTGGGATGTCCGGGACGGGGAGTTGCCCATGTGGGTGGCTGACATGGACTTCCTGGTCGCGCCGGTGATCAGGCAGACAGTGTTGGAGAAGGCTTCGTCGGGGATTTTTGGGTACGGGATTGTGCCACCGGGATTCGCGCAGGCGGTGCATGCCTGGTGGGAGGGCAGGTATGGGTTCGGCATCGAGTCGGAGTGGGTGCAGTTCTGCCATGGGATCGTACCGGCGGTGTCTTCGCTGATCCGGACGCTGGCCGAACCGGGCGAGGGGGTGGTCATCCAGTCGCCGGTCTACAACTGTTTTTACTACTCGATTGAGAAGTCCGCGCGGACGGCGCTGATCAACAACCTTCCTTATCGGAATGGGCAGTACGGAATCGACTGGGACGACCTGGAAGCGAAGTTGTCCGATCCTCGGGCTCGGATGTTTCTGCTGTGCAACCCGCAAAATCCAACCGGCCAGATCTGGAGTCCGGAAGAGTTGGCGCGGATGGGCGAGATGGCGGCCGCCCATCAGGTGACGGTGATCTCCGATGAAATTCACTGCGACATCACTGAGCCGGGTCTTGCGTACACTCCGTTCGCCTCGGTCAACCAGACTTGTGCGAACACCTCGATCACTCTTGTGTCGCCGACCAAGTCGTTCAACATTCCTGGATTACAAACCTCTGTGGCCATCGTGCCGGACCCGGCTCTTCGCAAGCTGACAGCGGCCAGTTTGTCTCGTGACGAACTCACCGGGCCCAATTCCTTCGCGGTCGAGGCGCTGATCGCGGCGTACACCCAGGGTGGGGACTGGCTGGATGCCATGCGGGACTATGTCTGGCAGAACAAAGCACTGCTGTCGGACTTCGTCGGAAAGCACATGCCAGAATTGCATGTCATCCCAGGTGAATCGACATATCTGTCGTGGGTGGACTGCTCGGGACTGACCGAGGACGCGACCGCATTTTGCACGTTCTTGCGCCAGCAGACCGGGTTGTACGTCAATCCGGGGGAACTCTATGGGGACAATGCCAAAGCGTTCTTCCGCATTAACCTGGCGTGCCCATCCAGCCGGGTCGAGGACGCGCTAGAACGGTTGTCTCGCGGTGTGGCCGAGTGGAAAGCTCGCGACTGACCTCAGCCTTCAACCAGCGTGGCAACCATGATGGCTTTGATGGAATGCATGCGGTTCTCGGCCTGGTCGAAGACGATTGACGCCTTGGACTCGAAGACCTCGTCGCTGACTTCCAGGCCATCTTCGATGCCGGCCAGGCGCAGGATTTCACCGCCCATGGTCGTGTTGAGGTCATGGAAGGCCGGAAGACAGTGCATGAATTTGACGTTGCCATTGCCTGTTTTTTCCAGCAATTCGCTTGTCACCCGGTACGGCATGAGCATCGGAATGCGCTCCAGCCAGACCTCCTTGGGCTCACCCATGGAGACCCACACATCCGTGTAAACGAAGTCGACGCCCTTGACCCCGGCGTCCACGTCGTCGGTGATCAGAATCCTCGCACCCGACTGCTCGGCGATCTCTGCCGCCTGCTGCTGGATGTGGGGCCAGTTCTGCAGACCCTGCGGGGCCACGATGCGTACGTCCATGCCCATGATGGACGCAGCGATCAACAAGGAATTGCCGATGTTGTAGCGGGAGTCACCCACGTACGCGAAGGAAATCTGGTCCAAAGGCTTGTCACAATGCTCCTTCATGGTGAGCAGGTCGCACAGGCTCTGGGTGGGGTGCCACTCATTGGTCAGGCCGTTCCACACCGGCACCCCGGCATGCTTCGCCAGGTCTTCGACAATCCGCTGCCCGTAACCCCTGTATTCGATCCCGTCGTACATCCGGCCCAGGACACGGGCGGTGTCGGCGATGGATTCCTTGTGTCCGATCTGGCTCGACACCGGGTCGAGATAGGTGACATGCGCCCCCTGGTCGTACGCCGCGACCTCAAAAGCACACCGGGTCCGAGTCGAAGTCTTCTCGAAGATCAGAGCGATGTTCTTCCCTGTCAGATGCTGTTTTTCCGTACCATCTTGCTTGTCGGCCTTCAGACGGCTCGCCAGATCCATCAGGTACGTCCACTCCTCAGCAGTGAAGTCGAGTTCCTTCAGAAAATGACGGTTCAACATACTCATGACAGTCCCTTCCCAGAAAGCGCATCATGTTACCACCCTTCTTGGGAGGCCGCACCTTCACCCCATCTTGGCGATTCATGCAGACCCCGCATCCGCCGATTCTGGCGACGGTGCTCCCATCGGTACATTGCCGGTCACGTACGTTGCGCCAACTGCTAGTGTGGTGTCCCAGAAATGACCGGCATGGTGGACATGGCGGGCGGGATGCGGCCCGAGGCGAAGGAACAACGATAGTATTCTCACCTTCTCGTTGCTGACTGTAGACACTGATACATATCGCACACACTGAACTCTAGGAGTTGTCATGGCCTTGTGGACCTTGCATGGAAGCGGATCCCTCACCCCGGGGGAAGTCGTCAAACCTAATGAACGATTGTCGTGGGGCAGAACGATCGGGCTCGGCGCCCAGCACGTGGTCGCCATGTTCGGGGCGACCTTCCTCGTACCCCTGCTGACCGGGTTCCCACCTGCTACCACCCTGTTCTTCTCCGCTGTCGGCACGGTCTTGTTCCTGCTGATCACCGGCAACCGCCTGCCGAGCTACCTGGGCTCGTCGTTCGCCTTCATCGCCCCGATCACCGCGGCGGTGGCGTCCGACGGGGGAAATTATGGTACGGCCCTGTTCGGCGTTTTGGTGGCAGGCGTCGTGCTTGCCCTGGTCGGCCTGCTGGTCCAGATTGTGGGGTCGGGCTGGATCGAGAAGCTCATGCCGTCGGTGGTGGTCGGTGCGATTGTCATGCTGATCGGCTTCAATCTGGCTCCATCGGCATGGAACAATGCCAAGGCTGCCGGGTGGACGTCTCTGATCACGATTGCCGCGATCCTGATCATCACCGTCCTGTTCCGAGGGCTGATCGGGCGGCTGTCTATCCTCATCGGCGTGCTGGTCGGGTACATCGCCGCGCTCATCCAGGGTCAGATCGACTTCACCGCCGTCAAGGAAGCCGCCTGGATCGGGCTGCCGCACTTCCAGACCCCGCAGGTCGACTGGTCGATCTTGGGCTTGTTCCTGCCTGTCGTCCTGGTGCTGATCGCCGAAAACGTCGGGCACGTGAAATCGGTGGCCCTGATGACGAACACCGACATGAATCCCCTGATGGGCCGGGCTCTGCTGGCGGACGGCGTCTCGACGGCCCTCGCCGGACTCGGCGGCGGTTCGGGTACGACCACCTATGCGGAAAACATCGGTGTCATGGCAGCGACCAAGATCTATTCAACAGCCGTGTACTGGGTGGCGGCCATCGTCGCCCTGCTGCTGTCGCTGATCCCCAAGTTCGGCGCCCTGATCAACACGATTCCCATCGGCGTGCTCGGCGGCGCAGGGACAGTTTTGTACGGCATGATCGGTATGTTGGGCGCCCGGATCTGGGTCGAGAACCACGTCAACTTCTCCTCACCGGTCAACCTGCTGACCGCCGCTGTCGCACTGATCGCAGGTATTGCCAATTACAACTTCTCCATCGGGCCAGCCAGCTTCGGCGGCATCGCAGTAGGCGCCTTCAGCGCCATCATCATCTACCACGTCATGCGGGTCATCGCCCGTTGGAGAGGCACCGACCACGACGAGCCGGCCTCACCGAGTTCGTCCTCGGGCAAGTACGAAGAGGACGAGTACGCCGTGTACGACAATCCAACTGACAAGGGCTAACCGATTCATGGCTGCGGCACGACGGACCAACGCGAAGGACTGTGCAGGCACGCTGACTCGCCGGTCGTCGTTCAACAGTCGTCAAGCCCGACCGTACTGGCGCAACTGTCAGAACATCTCGTCCATGATGGGGTTGGTCAAGGTACCGATGCCCTCGATGTCGACGCTGACCAGATCACCGGGCAGGATCTCTCCGACACCTGCCGGAGTGCCGGTCAGCAGGATGTCGCCGGTGTACATCGTGGTGAACGCGGTCACGTGGGCGATCAGGTGAGCAACATCATGCAACATCAGTTTGGTCGACGCATCCTGGCGTACTGTTCCGTTGACTGAGGTTCGCAGACGAAGGTTGCCCACTTCAGCCGGGGTGAGGTCCGTTTCGATCCAGGGACCGAGCGGGCAGAAGGTGTCGAACCCTTTGGCCCGGTCCCACTGGCCGTCTTTGGCCTGAAGGTCACGGCAGGTGATGTCGTTGGCGACGGTGTACCCGAAAACCACCTCCGCGGCGCGTTCGGGCTTGACCCGGCGGCAGGTGCGGCTGAAGACAATGGCCAGCTCTCCCTCAAAGTTGAGCTTTCGGGTTTCGCGTGGGCGGATGACCGCTTCACCGGCGCCGATCACCGAGGTGACCGGCTTGAAGAACACAATCGGTTCCGGCGGGACATCGTCAACACCCATTTCCGAGACATGGTCGGCATAGTTGTGGCCGATGCAGACCACCTTGGTCGCCGGGACCACCGGTGCGAGCATCTTCACGTCCTTCAAACCGATCCGTTCACCGGTGTAGGTCAGCGGTTGCCGCAAAGGGTCCCCGGCCAGGACCGCGATGGTGTCAGGATGGTGTCCGAGGTCACTGGCGATCTCGACAGCTCCATAGGTGGGCAGGTCGTCGAGTGAGAATCGTGCAATATGCATGATCACAGTTTATGAGACGAAGGCAGTATGGTCTGCTGTCATCCGAAACATTTTTTGACACAGTACGGGGATGTTTGGCCAGCAGTCACCCCCACAGTTGCTCGTGGTCGTACGGGCTAAAATCGACAACTCCTGATGTGCACAGTGATATCCGCAGCCAAGTAGTCCAGATTCGGCGAGTTTTCGGAGGTCCGTGCGGCGAATGCTCTAGGGTAAATGGCATGGATGTCTCAGGCCTCATATTCGCCGTGCTGGCCGTGGCATGTTTGTTGTACTTCGTGCCCCGGCAGGTCAGTTGGCGCATTCCGACCCAGGAACAGGTCGAACAACGGGTTCCTTTACGCCGGTCGGTCAAGACCGTTCACGCGGGGATTCCCGTGGATCAGGAGCAGGACAAGCCGGTGGAAGTATCCACGGTGTTGATGCGTCGTGCCGGTCGTCGTGTGGCGATGCGCCTGGCCAAACGGGCCGCGAAACGGCGCCAGGGAGTCTTTGTCGCATTGATTCTTGTCACCTTGGCGACAGTGCCTTTCGCGGTTCTGCGGATGATGATCCAGTGGTGGGTGCCGCTGGCCGGCGCCGCGGTCGTGATCGCGTGGGCGGTGTTCTCCCGCATCGAAGCCCGGCGCGAACGCAAGCAACTCGACGCCATCGTCGCGGACACCGAATTGGGCGATAACGAAAAAACACTGAGTGTGCAGGTCGAACAGCCGGCCGAACAGCCGGTTGAAGCCGCTCTTGTCGGCCCCAACGGAGATGTACAACTGTCCTTGTGGGAGCCGATTACGGTGGTTCCGGCAACGTACATTTCCGCTCCCACAGCAGCCCGAACAGTACGGACGATCGACCTGGCCGCGTCAGCGACCGGTCTGCCGATCACCGATGACTGGCGTCAGGACGGGCAAGCCATCGCAGTATGACAACACGGGTGCCGACCCTCAACAAAGTTGCCCACGGGACGCATCGGCTCCAATGGGTTGTGATCGGCATAAGTGCAGTGTGCTCGGCGTTGTACATTGTCATCTCTCTTGTTCTGTACAACACGTACCGCTCTGGCATGGATCTGGCCCTCTACGGAGAAGCCGTACGCAAGTACAGCCAAGGCCATCTGCCCTGGTCGGCGATCAAGGCCCAAAGTCCCTTCGACTTGCTGGGTGACCACTTCACCATCCTGGTTGCCGTCCTGGCCCCCTTCTATCACCTGTGGTCGGATGTCCGACTCCTGCTCGTGGCACAAGCACTTTTGTTTGGTGTGGCCGTGTGGTTGGTCGGACACTTGGCCACGACTCGGTTGCCCGCGCGGCAAGCCCTCGCGATTCAGGTAGGTTTCGGCTTGTCATGGGGGATGCTCAACGCGACCTTCTTTGGCTTCCACGAGATCGCCCTGGCCGTACCCCTGGTGGCGTGGGCGCTGGCTTCCATCTGGCGTAAGCCTCATTGGGTACAGTTCGCGATCGCCTGCGTCTTGCTCATCCTCACCAAAGAGGACTCGACCTTCCTGACCGCCGGACTCGGCCTGGTCCTGATCGCGCAAAGGAGGATCAAGGCTGGTCTCATCACCGGGATAGCAAGTCTTGGTGCTTTCCTCGCGCTGGTCGGATGGCTGATGCCGCACCTCAGCGCGACCGGGGCGTACATCTATCTGAGCCAGAACTCTCCGGGCCTGCCCAGCATGACGCACGCGCTGTCCTCTCCGGATTTCTGGGTCTTCCTGGCCACTCTGATCGTGACGGTCGGCCTGGGGTGGCGCAGCCCGTTGGCGTGGGCGATCCTGCCCACCATCGCCGCCCGGGTGGTCGCCGACTATGCTCCGACCTTCCGCTTCGGCTACCACTACAACGCTACGATCATGGTCGTTTGCTTCGTGGCGATCATCGACGCCTGGAGCAAGCTGAGGCAGCGCGCTGGGGTGGGGCCTTCGGACACGACGGACAGTTTGGCCGAGGGTGCGATGGATACCACGGCCGAAGGTGCGACAGACAGTACGGTCGTGGAGCCCGGCGATGGCCCGCCAGTACGCACGGCTGCCATCACGCGTACTGGATTGGTCCGTCTCGAACGCTTGCAATACCTCCTGCTTGTCGTCGTTGTCCTGGTCGGACTGATCTCATCGGGGTTGTCGGTCACCCTGAGGGCTCCCGCCCCGTCGTCGGGGAGAGATGGGGCCATCAGCCAGGCCATCGCGATGATCCCCCAAGGAAGTACGGTTGTCGCCGACGAGTTCGTCATCGCACACCTGGTCGACCACTATGTCACCCGATTGGCCGTGCCTGGGTGGACCGATTCGCTCGGTGTCCCGCTGACCGGAGTGCAGTACGTCATCTTCGACACATCCTCGTACTCCCTGGACAACCAGAAGAACCACTGGCAGGCGACCTTGCTGGGACAGCTGGAAGACAACGGATGTCAGATCGCATACAACCAGGACAGCATTTATTTGCTCAAGTGTTGACGCTGGCGATCACGCGGAGGGTTCCTGCCCGGCCCGCTGCGAGGCCTTTGACTTGCGTTGTCGCCACACCCAGGCGACGATCATGACGACCAGGATGGCGAGTGTGACGTACCACATGTATTGTGCGTAGATGTTGACCAGTTCGACCGCGGGTTCGCCGATCTTCCAGCCCAGGGCGAGGTACGCGGCCTGGTAGAACAGGGAGACCACGAAGACCGGCGGCAAGAATCGTTTGAGCGAGGTTCCTGCTGCGCCGATGGCGGCGAAGACGATCGGCATGGGAAAGGGGATCGGCAAGAATGTCAGGAAGATGGCCACCAGGCGGTACTTGTTGGTCAGGCGTACGGCACGGTCGGCCCTCTTCTTGGCGCGGTCGGATGTGCCCGCCAGGATGTCGATGATCCCCGTACCCCACAACTTGCCGGCCCACCAGTAGACCCAGCAAAACTTGATCAGCGATACGCTCGCGACAAGCCAATACAAGATGAGCGGACCACCGTTGACAAAGGTCCAGGCGCCGGTGGTGACAACCGATGCTCGTCCGCCGGTGATCATCGCGGCGGCCGGTGGGCTCCAGCCGATCAGGATGGCCCGCAGTGGGATGGTGGCCAGGCCGTAGATTCCCACGACCGCGATCCAGGCCCAACACGCCAGGTCAGCCCGCGTAGGTTTGTGGCGCCAGGGCAGCGAAGGATCGTCCCACCAGGGTTTTTCCTCGTCCTGGTCGTCTGGCGTGTCCCCGGATTGTGCGTCCGCAGCGTTCGAAGAAGTCATCGACGTTCAGCGTACCAGG
>WRFP01000047.1 GCA_009778725.1 Propionibacteriaceae bacterium | reverse complement strand
CTGTGCCGGCACGCTGGCTCGCCGGTCGCCGCTCAACAGACGTCCAGTCTGCCCTCACGGCAACCGTCGACCCATCGCACCCCCACAGTGTCGCTCGCGACGCCAGCGATCGGTGGATTCGGGCATAACCCCAGTCCCCTCCATCCATGTTTCCTGCGCGTCTTGGTGCCCGCGCCCTGACTCATCAGTCCCCGCTCAACGCACGTCCATAACGAAACCATCAGTGCCGTGCGGGCTGTGTGGGTCGCAGGGCACTTCCGGTGCCAGATCGGGACGACTAGGCTGGGGAGTCTGAGCGAGAGGACCACCATGTCTGACTTGATTGAATCCGCGTTGTTGAGTGTTCACCGTGCGGCGGGGGCGAAGTTTGCCGCGTTCGGCGGCTGGAACATGCCTGTGGAGTATTCGGGCGTCCTGGCTGAGCACAAGGCTGTCCGCGAGGCCGTCGGAGTCTTCGATGTCTCTCACCTGGGGACCTTCCTGGTCGAGGGCGGGGATGCCGCTGCCTACATCAACACCCGGTTGTCGAACGATCTGAGCCGGATCTCCCCCGGCCAGGCCCAGTACACCCTGCTGCTCAACCAATCCGGCGGGGTGGTCGACGACATGATCATCTACCTTCTGTCGGAATCGGCGGTCATGGTCATCCCCAATGCGGCCAACTCCGACGAGGTGATCCGCCGCCTGCGGGACGACGCCCCGGCACACCTGACCTGGACCGACCGCCACACCCAAGACGCCATCATCGCCGTTCAGGGGCCGAAAAGCGCCAGCGTGCTCGATACTGTCGGCCTGCCGTCGAACATCGGCTACATGAGCTTTGTGCGGACGGAACTGGCCAGCCAGGGACAGGGCGTGTCCTTGAGCGTGTGCCGAACCGGCTACACCGGAGAACACGGCTACGAGATCGTTGTGCCCGCCCAGTCGGCCGTGACGGTCTGGGAGTCCTTGTTCCACCACGGAGCCCAGTACGGCATGGTCCCCTGCGGTTTGGGCGCCCGCGACACCTTGCGTACTGAGATGGGCTATCCCCTCCACGGCCATGACCTCAGTCCCAGCATCTCTCCGGTCGAAGCCCGGGTCAGCTGGGCCGTCGGCTGGAAGAAGGAACATTTCGACGGCGACGAAGCAGTACGCGCCCAGCGCAAGGCTGGGCCATCTCGCACCTTACTGGGCATCCGGGCCTGCGGCCGCGGCATTCCCCGCCCCGGCATGCCGGTCTTCGACACCAGTGGCCACCCCCTCGGCGAAGTAACCTCAGGCACCTTCTCCCCAACCCTGAAAACCGGCATCGGCCTGGCCCTGATGACCCCCGCACCCACCCCCGCCAAGGTGAGAACCGACCCCGCCCCTCCCACCACACCTCCATCCTCCGCTGCAAACCCCTCACCCGTGCTTCACGTCACCGCACCCGTGTCTCTCGACCCCTCAACCGTGCCGCTCAGCGACACCCCTCCCGGTGTCGCCGTCGGCGATCACGTCCTTGTCGAAATGCGCGGTCGCACCGAAGAGTTCGAGGTAGTCAACCCTCCTTTCGTCCCCCCACACGTCAACGACTAGGAGCGTGCTGAAATACGCTGTTCCGAGCGAGGACGTGCCGGGCGGGATGAACTGGTGACCCCACATCTTGTACATGGACTGGACGTCCATCGCAAGATGTGGGGTCACCAGATCGCTCGTCCGGTGCGCCGCAGTCGGGACCTGGTAGTTCAGCAGGTTCCCAGCTTGGGCACAAGAAAGTCGGGGTGATAGTGGTGGAACCTCTATCACCCCGACTGTTTCGTCGTACTGGCGACTGCCTACCCGACCAGCCGCGCCACGATATCTGTGGCCGCTTGCTTCGTCAGCGACCCGACGGCGATCTGCTGGATCGTACCGCTGGAATCGATGAAGAAGTGGGCCGGAATACCCAGGATGTCGTAGGCCGAGGATATTGAGTTGGACGTGTCGGCGATCTGCGGCCCTGTCAGCTTCAGGCGATCAGCGTAGCTCTTGACCGTCGAGCTGGCTTCGCCGACATAGATCGTCACGACTGTGATCTTGCCCGCGTACGCATCGGCGACTGCCTGGACGTCGGGAGCCTCAGAGCGGCAGTTGGTGCACCAGGTGGCTCCAAAGACCAGCCACACGGGCTTGCCACGCAGTTCAGACAACGTGATGGTGTCGCCGGTGATTGTGGTGGCCGTGAAGTCTGTCGCCTCCACGCCCACAGCAGGCGCGGGATGGTCGGAACTGGATCCCACATCCACCGATGTCACGGCCGATGGGTCCGTTTCCGTGCTCTTCCACGGCTGCTGGACCAGGACGCCGACGCCCAGTATCACCACCGTCGTAACGGCGATGACAAGGACATTACGGATGCTAGAACGGGACATCATCTGTAGGAGTGTAGGCCACCGAGGAAATAATTGCCAAAGTAGGCGACCATGACCGCAGCGAATCCGATGATCAACAGCCAGGCGGACCGGGTGCCGCGCCAGCCGCGTGCCACACGGGCATGCATGAAGCCGGCGTAGAGGATCCAGGTGACCAGTGCCGCACTTTCCTTGGGGTCCCAGCTCCAGTAGCTGCCCCAAGCCGTCTTCGCCCACAAAGCACCCAGGAGGATCATGATCGTCATCAACGGGAAGGCCACAACTGCACTCTTGTATCCGATTTCGTCGAGCTTGTCGCGCGACATCTTGAGCTTCAGACGCGGGTAGATCAGGTAGAGGATGGCGGCGGCGAAGGAGACGCAAGCAGCGCCGTACGACAACATGGCGAAGCCGACGTGCAAGGTGAGCAGGACGTTATTCTGCAGAGCAGGTACGAGCGTCTCCACACCCACGCCGAGCGAGATGGCGTAGAAGTCCAGGCAGGCGGCGACGGGCAGGACGATCAGGGACAGCATGCGTACCTTGAACTTCCAGAAAGCCACGAGGTAGGCGGCCATGATGCCCCAGACGAAGGCCACGGCGAATTCGTGCATGTTGGAGAAGGGCCCGTGTCCGGTGATCGCCATCCGTACGATGATGTAGGCCGTCAGCAGCGCCCATCCCACGATCGTGAAACCCGTGCCGAAGGATGCCATGTTGAGCGGGGTGGCCTTCTGTGTGGCCTTGGCCGGTGGGGGAGTGGCGGCTTCGGCGTCAGCATCGGTGACGTCGGCGTCAACCACGGTGGTGTCGCTGAGCGACCCGCCGCCCACGCCCGCACCAACGGCGACTTTGGCAGATGTCTTGGCCGCGGCAACCCGGCTGACCCGTCGTGAGGCCGACAGTAGGACGAGGTTGGTGACCAGAGCGAGGAGAATGAAAACGAGCGATGCGTCTAAGAGGAATTTGGCAAGGTTAATCATTATTTACTCCTTACAGAGAACCAGGTCTGCGCCTGGGAAACGAGTTGGTTGAAGTGTTCGCGGAATCCAGAATCTTCTTTATCCGCGGATGCCAGGAGGAGTTTGCCATCCTGTGCTCTTACCCACAGGCGGCGGTGTCGGAAGGTGAAAGTCACTGTCATGCCAACCACGAGGAGGATCGAACCGATCCACATCCAGGCGGCCCCCGGGTCCTGGCGAACCATGATGCCAGTGAATTGTCCCTCACGCACGAAGGTGAGGGACAGGTCGCGAACAGTGGCCGACGTGCCCTGGTCCACGACCGACGTCGCCATGGCATCGGACTCCCCGTCGCGGTAGATGGCGAAACCGAGTTGACCCGGGCCAATGTCCGCGTTGGTGGTCCCCGAGACGGGCGACAAGACTTGGACAATCAGTCCCAAGTCCGGCAAGGTGAACTGCCCGATCGAGAACTTGTTGTCCTGAGATGTGTAGGGCTGAGGAACAGCCCCTGAGAAGAGTGTGTTGCCGGCGCTGTCTGCCACTGTGACATCGACAGCCATGCCGTAGTTGTTCTGGTGGAAGGCGAAGCCCTGGTACGACATGGGACTGTTCACGCGGACGTCTTGTTCCGCGACCACGGAGTCTCCGTCTTTGAGGACGAGGTGTGAGACGTAGTCGAGAGGTCGCCCGGTGGCGTCGTCGTACACGGCATTGAAGTCGGTCGCCTGGAGGGTCAAGCCGGTCTTGTCGCCGACCGGTATCGCGTCGCCGCCCACGAAGACATTGACAGTGCCCTGGTACCCGGTCAGGCCACTGACGACGAAGGCGACCATGATGATGATGAAGCTGAGGTGGGCGGCCGCCGTGCCGAATCCGCCCCACGAGTACTTGTCGGCGTACAGGGAGGTGTCATTGCCCCGCTTGACACGGTAATGCGCAGCCTTGAGTTTGTCCTGGACCACGTGGATGGCCTGGTCGTCTTTCTGGGAAATGGGGATGCTGGCCTGGTAACGGGCTGCCGTGAAGAAGCGATCGGAGACGAGCACTCGCGGGTTGCGCCACTGCTGCCACAACTGCGGGATGCGGTGGCTGGTGCACCCGGTGATGGAGATGGCGAGCGCTGCCATGACGACAAAGAACGGAATCGATGAGAACACATGGAAGAATCCAACCCCGCCCAGCAGGGTGGCCCATGCGCCGTACTTGGCGTGCATCATGGACATGAATTGGTCCCGGCCAGCCGGATCGGCCCAGGTGCCGGAGGGCGCCTGCTGGAGCATCATACCGATGAAGACGAAGACAGCCGTCAGAAGAATGATGATCAGGCCGATGGTCTTGGAGTAGGTCACCTGGTAAATCCGCTGGAAGAACTGGCCCATGGAGATAACGGGCAGGTCCTCGGTTTCAGTCGAGGACGACTGGCGTGGAAGAGGAGTGGCTTCCGGGGCGGAGGTTTGATCCGGGCGGATGTCAGTGTCGGAACTGGTCATCGTATCCTTCCTAATTGGAGATCGGTACCAAAGAGGCCAATCGGTACATCAGGTCCGTGATCATGAGGATGCCCACAACCACGAGGAACAGACCAACAACCATGTTGACTATTCGCTGATGGGTAATAAACCATTTTAGCCTGTTCAGTAGAGTTGAGGCTCCCGCGCACACGAGAATGAACGGGATTCCCAGGCCGAGCGAATAGACGCTCAGGAGCAGGAATCCTGTGCCCAGTGAGTGGGAGGTTGTGGCCAGTCCCAGGACTGCTCCCAGGATGGGGCCGATGCACGGTGTCCAACCGGCGCCGAAGGCGAGCCCGAGCAGAAGCGAACGGCGAATGTTCGGTGTGCGGGCCTTGTCGGGAGAATAGTGAGGCTGGAGTACGCGGTCGAGTAGGGGAATGGTGATCAGTCCCGCGTAATGCAAACCGATCACCACCAGGACCACGCCACCGGCGATTCTCAGCCAATTGCGGTAATCGCCAACCGCATAGCCGATCAATCCGACCAGCGTCCACAAGACGATGAAGACGGCGGCGAAGGCCACCATGAAGACAACGGCCTGTCCCACTGCCGACCACCGCTTGGTGGGCGCGGCCTCACGCCCACCAGCGAGGTAGCCCACGAAGACTGGCACCACCGGGAGGAAACATGGGGATGCGAAGGACACTATGCCAGCCCACAACACAATGAGGATGCTGACCAGTGAACTCGACAAGACGACCATTACTGACCCGTTTCCGTGGATGTCGGGCTGGGAGAATCTGTCGGGGTCGCTGAGGAATTAGACGGATTGAGTGCATCGCTGAGGTGCCCCTGAATCATGTTCGCCATATCACCGTCGGGTTCCAGTTTGATGACCTGGTCCCACATCTCCTGAGTCTTAGCATAGTCAGGTGGATCGGAATAAAGGTAGTAAAAACCAAGATTGTACCAACCCTCGACATTTGTGGGATCAAGTTGCACCACGGTGTCCCAGTGTGTCTTCGCGTCAGCGAGGTCATCATCGTTGAACAGCAGGACGCCAAGCTCCAAATGAGCGTCGACGTTGTTGGGGTCGTCGCCCAGCAGAACCTGCAGTTCGGCCTTGCGGATCATGGGGTCCTCGGTGGGGGTGGCACTGGCTGTCGGTGTGGGGTTCATATCGGCGGTTGTGGTGGGCTGAGTACTGACCATCCACACCCCCAAGACGATTCCGACGACCAGCGCGAGAGCGACCCCGGGCCAGAAGCGGACTGTTTTCTTCATCCCGACGGGAGAAGACCGACGCGTCACAATGTCGTCGTCGGTCCCGTCACCCAGTAAGTCTTGGTCCTCCAAGGGTGGCGATGCCGTCGTGTTTGGCACAACTGGTTCTTGTGCGGGCGGCACCATGTCCGGTAGTTCACTACCGGACATGGCTTGGTCGTTCGTAACCTCGTTTTGACTGTTCTCCGCCGACGACTTATTTTGCGCCGATGATGAGTTGCCCCATCCCGCTTTGCGGCGGGATGGGGCACGAGAGGTTACGATGTCGTCGTCTACTTCTTGGAGTAGCTCGTCATCGTATTCACTCACTTAAGACCTGATTCCTGTATCTTCTGAAGGTTGTTTGTGGCAACATCCGATGGGGCAACCTGGTCGGCTGGGACTCCGAGGAGAATCAGTTGGCCTTGGCGGGACGCGTCCATGGACTCGTTGAAGATCCGCTGGAAGTAATCCGGTGCGTGGAATCCGTACGAGTTCTCCGAGTAGCCCATGTCCATGTAGAAGTTGGCCTTGGTCTGGTAGGGCAGAACCTGCTGGATCAGAGCGTCATCGGCGCCGGCGTCTTTAGCCGACTTGATGGCGTTGATGAACTGAGTCAGAGCGTCCATGGCGCGGTCACGAGATTCGAGATAGCGGTTCTGGATTGTCGTCACGCGGTCGGTGATGACTTGCTCAGAGGCAGCGTGGCACTTGCCGCACGTACCGTTGACATCCGCCATCGGCGTTGTCACGTCGTGGTTGGAGATCTTCTGAGCCCCGACTCGCTGATATGCCATGTGGCAATCGGCGCAAGCAACACCGTTGGCAGCATGCACGCCAGCGGACCACGACTCGAACTCAGGGTGCTGAGCCTTGAGGATCGGGGCACCGGTGAGAGCGTGTGTGAAGTCCGTGAACTTCACGTCTTGGTAATACTGGTAGACGTTGTCGATGTCGATTCCTTCAGCCCACGGGAAGGTGAGCGTCTTGTTGTCGCCGTCGGCGAAGTAGTACTCAACATGGCATTGGGCGCACACGTAAGAGCGCATCTCCTGGGTGCTGGCGTCCGTGTTGACGTTGTAGTTGTCGATGCCTTCGCTCTTCTTCAGGGCTGCGATGCCGTTGATGAAGGCGGGGCGAACGACACGCAGTTGCATCGTTGTCGGATCGTGGCAGTCGATGCAGGCGACGGGACCAGAAGCCAGTTGCTTCGTCTCGGTATCGCCATAGGTCATCTTGTTCATCTGAGCCCATGCGGCCATCGCGGAGTCACTGTAGACGTCACCGTTGATGGTGGGATCAATGTTGTCCAAGACCTCTGGCAGTGAGCAGTGGCAGTTGAGGCAGGCACCCGGTTGGGGCTTGTCCAGGACGCGTAAGGTATAGCGCTGGTCTTCCAGCATGTGCTCGTGGCCACGGAGGTGACGGTAGTCGAGCGCGAACGCGTAACCATTCCACATGGTGACGAGGCGCGGATCTTCGGTCAGCTTTGACGCGGTGGTTTCCGTGCGGGGGTCGCTCATGGGAACGACGGCGCCCACGTGAGAATCGGTGGCTGGGTCGCGCGGTACGAGGGCTGCATTATGGGCGGTCGGTGTGAAGTTGGCCGTCTTGAGATATCCGTCGTACTCATTGGGGAAATTCTGGCCCCAGACCGCGGGATCGTAAGTTGTGTAATCTAGGTCAACGACTTTGGTGATCTGTGCTGCCGCTTCCCCCTTGTGCTGAGCGACGTTGGTAATGAGTGCAGTGATCAGGAAAGTAACCCCTGCAGCTACGATGACGATAACGATCAGGGCCCAAATAGGGACTCCTTTTCGTTGTTTAACTTTGTTTCTAACTTCGGTTTGGTCAGACATGTCGAACTCCTAGGTACTGTGTCCGATATCGGAATGGCAATGTGTACATGTAACGGGATCACCAGTGACACTTACGGTGTAGCGAATCATTTCGGTCATATCGCCGTGACAAGATAGGCACGCTCCATTGACGACCTCCAAGCTGGACGGGCGAATGACGATAGTAGTGGGATAAGTCTGGGTCGTGAATCTATATGTATGGAGTATTCCGTCTTCCAGTTGCACCTTATAGCGATCGATGATGTTATCGTGCGGAAGATGACAGTCGTCACAAGTGGCGACAGCGTGATGGGGGCCTTTGTCCCATGCGTTGTAATACTCCTGCATCACGTGACAGTTCGTACAGGTCTTAGGATCTGAACTGAGATAAGACGGTAATTCAGAATATCCAACACTGAAAACACCTGATCCGACGACGCTGCCGATAAATACTGCCGCTACGATGCTTAAAACACGGCGCAGTCTAGGCGCGGGCTTCGTTGCGGTAGCCATGACTCACACCTTTCAATGTGTAGCAGGTACAAAGAAATTATCATGGCCCCCTAGAAGGGTCAAGCTGACACGTATTAGTGATAGAAAAAGAAGATAATAGTATTGTAATACCGCTATGACAAGGATAAATAAAGGACTTGAAAAGCTTTATTCAGGATAATAGGCTGACTTGTGAGAAATGATATGACACGAAAAAGAGTGGATGCAACGTAATTGCTCTTTATATTTCTCAGGGGTTATAATTTCAACCAGGATTAATCCAAAAATAAAGGGGGCATACATGGCGGTACGAATTGACCACCCCGTTTTTGACGGCACCACAGGCAAAGGAGACCATGGGGGCCGACGGACACACATCATCAGGATCTTGCGAGATTCCAAGGAGGCATTGACGGTCGAACAGGTGGCGAAGAAAGTGGGGATCCCATCGAATGCCGCCCGTTACCACCTGGAATCGCTGGTCGATTCTGGCCTGGCGACTCGTGAATCGCAGGGGCGTACGACTCCTGGGAGGCCTCGGGTCGCCTACATGGGAACTCTGCCCAACCAGACACACGAACGGGCGCAGGGGTACCGTCTCCTGGCTGAGATCATGGCGGCTGGGGTTGCCCAGTCGAGTACAACCGCAGGTGAGTGGATGTATCAGATCGGAACCGAATGGGGCCGGTACATCACCTGTCGCGACGAGGCGGATACTCCTGTGGATGAATCCAGGATCTTGGAAAGGCTGGCCAACAAGCTCGATGCTTTGTGGTTCGCCCCGGAGGTCGTGGAAGGCAATCCCGCCAGGATCGTGATGCACAATTGTCCTTTTATGGATTCGACGCGCAGATTTCCTCAGGTGGTGTGCCAACTCCACGCCGGGATGATCAACGGGTCTTTGGAAGAATCGAGATCCGCGTACCGGATGGTTCATCTCAGGGTCCTGGATGCTGGGCACAGATGCGAGGGGGAGTTGGGTAAGACGACAGCACGGATGAGCAAAGTGGCGATGGACGTTCGGCTGAAGGCTGCACAGGCAGTATGACCAGAATTGCCACCACCATCGAGTCGCCGTGGTGCATCGCAGCACCGGTGGGACACATCAACAAGCTTTGGTTTTTTACTGATGACTGAACCGGATGTGGCTACACGGCGCCGGGCCAGTGTTCAGGCGCCAGACAGGGAGCGATCGGGTGGGGCCTTCTAGGAACTGGATTCCCCGGCAGCATGGCGTCTGGGCAATGATGCTTGCCCCGGGGATCGCCGGTGGTTTTCTGGCAGGGTTCCGTTGGCAGCATGCAGTCTTGATTGTCGCCTGGGTGTCGGCGTACCTGGCGTTCATGGCCATCCGGGGGTGGTTGCGTCCGCGCCACCGGCAGCAGTTCGTCGTACCGGCGTTGACCTATGCGGGGATAAGTCTGGTGTCGGTGGTCGGGCTGTTGGTCTGGCGTTCAGGGTTGCTGTGGTGGGGCGTGCCGCTGGCTGTGCTCCTGGGCGCGAGCCTGGTTCTGATCAGCACGGGCAAGGAGAGGACTGTCATCAATGACGCGTTGTTGATCGGCTCGTCTTGTTTGATGACTGTGGTCGGGGCCACGTGCCAGGGATTACACGGTATGGAACTGTCGTCGTTCTGGCAGGTGGTGGGGGTCGCTCACGCCTGGTTGGCCGCAGGGGTGTTGGCGGTGTACTTCTGGGGGACCATTTTCTATGTCAAGACGATGATCCGCGAACGCGGTAAGACGGGCTGGTATGCCACGTCGGTGATCTACCACCTCGTGGCGGTCGTGTGTGCGTTCCTCCTCAATGGTTGGATCGGAGCTGTTGGTGTGCTGGTGGCCGTACGGGCGATGCTCGTGCCACGCTTGTGGCCGCGGACCAAGCCCGCGTTCATCGGGGTCGGCGAGATCGGTATCAGTACTGTGCTGACGGTGGCGTTGTGCCTGACAGTGACGTTGTAGCGGCGGGGTGTCAGTTCTGCGGGTTGAGATCCATGGAGTAGACCGGGGTTTCGTCGTCCATGAGTGTCACGGCGGCGACGCCGTCATCTAAAAGTTCGGTGAAGGTGTCGTGAAGCCACTGCTCGGCTTCGCCACGATTGCTCCAGCCGATGGACAAGTCCTTGGACAGGTCTGGATCAGGTGGTGGACAGGAGGTCTTCCAGGTCCACGTCACCGGGGATCCTCGGGATGGGGCCAGGTGAATCTCGTACCTCGCTTGACCCGAGGGGGTGGGACCCGGGTGCGGCGCATCATCATCGAGCGGGACAGGGCGTAACTGAGTTTGCCCTTGAGGGGTTCGTCTGGGAAGTAGGTCTTCAGATGCTTGCGCAGGCCCAGCCACATCAGGGCGATGTCGAGGATGAGTACGCCGATGACTCCCCACATGATGTACGGGGCGACCAGGGTCATGGCAGGCAGGAAGTAGGTGCCGCCGATTGCCACGGCGAAGACGACCAACATGACGGGCAGGATGAACTCAGTGATGTTCCAGCGCCCGTCGATCCAATCGCGGATCAGGACGTTGTGGGGACGGGCGTGGTTTTTCGCCATCGCCTCGTTCTGCGCCTTGTAGCGGGCCTCACGCTCGCGAACCTTCGACTGCTTGCGTGTCAGGACTGGCTGGAGACGGTCGCGGCGGGCTTGTTCGGCCTGCCTGCGGGTGGGGGTGGGAATGGTCTTTTTGGCCGGTGGTTTCGGGGCTTCGGCGGGCGTCGTCGACTGGACAGGGCTCGGTTGCGCAGGTGCCTTGTTACCTGCTGCCTGGTCATAGGGCTTGAACAGTCCCACGTCGTCCTACTTTCCGTACCGCTGAAAAAGTTTTGTTCACCGAAGTCGATCCCCTGCGGTCGACCCTCACGCGGATGACCTCAGTCTACGTCTTCACTGGCATGTGTAGCATACCTGGCGCATTCCATGTTTGGCTTCGGTGGATCCGGGGTAAGCCCGGATGCACCGATTGCTGGCGTCGCGAGCGACACTGTGGGGGTGCGATGGGCCGACGGTCGCCGTGAGGGCAGACTGGACGTCTGTTGAGCGGTGATCGGCGGGTCAGCGTGCCGACACAGGGCCGCGTAGCAGCCATGAATCGGTGCATCCGGGGTAAGTTTGGCGGTGTGGTCGTACTACTGATAGCACAGGTGTCGACGCCTGATGGGATGGTGCTGGAAGATATGGTGACACAGGAGTTCCGTGCCGTCGGGGCTGAAGTCGTACACGTCGGGGTGGAGGAGTTCTTGCCTGGGAACCGGGATGGGCACGCTCATCGCTCACAACAAGACAGTGAGCCTTGTCCCGGATGCACCGATTCATGGCTACTACGCGACCCTGTGCCGGCACGCTGGCTCGTCGGGCGTCGCTCCACAGACGTCCAGTCTGCCTTCACGCCACCCGCCGACCCATCGCACCGGCACAGTGTCGCTCGCGACGCAAGCGATCGGATTCGGGCTTGTGACGATGGCGGTCGTAGCGGGTTGGGTGCGGATCTGGTGGTGTTCGTCACGGAGGAAGTGCAGTTTGCTGATTCAGGGGGACCGGTCCTCAAGAGAGTGGCTGTCTGGGCACAACAACAGTGTGTTCCTGTGATCGCTGTGGCCCGGCAGTGCTGGATCTCCACGCGGGAATTGCGGACCGTGGGCGTTGAGGCCGGGTATGCGATGGCCGGTGTCGAGGATGTGCGTTCCGTGGTCGGGACCTGGATACCGCGGTAGGCCGGAACCACGTGACTGGTCGGCAGGGAGGCTAGCGTTCGTGCCGCTCGTGACGCAAACGTCGGAATCCGTCCTAGAATAGAGCCCATGACTGACACTGTGAAGGCCCCATCCGTGCTCTTGACCGACGCGGCGATCGATAAAGTTGCCCAACTGCTGGCCGTTGAGGAGCAGGATCTTGTCCTGCGGGTGGCCGTACTGCCGGGGGGATGCTCGGGGATGCGATATGAGTTGTTTTTCGATGACCACGAACACGCTGGCGACATGGTGACTACGTTCGGAGACGTCCGGGTCGTGATCGACGAGGTCAGTGCCGCCTTTTTGGAAGGTGCGACCATCGACTTCGTTGACACCATCTCCCAGCAGGGGTTCACGATTGACAACCCCAACGCCTCATGCTCGTGTTCGTGCGGGGATTCCTGCGAATAGAAGTGCGGTGACGTGCCTCACCTGGTCACCTGGATGGGGCCGGGTGAACCCAGGTGAGAGAAGGCGCGACGTGTAATGCCCCGGAAATCTCGGAAAATCTATGACGCCTATCTGTTTGACCTGGACGGGACGATCTACTTGGGTGACGAGTTGCTGCCTGGCGCCCAGCGGTGCATCAGCGGTTTGCGACAGATGGGCAAGGTCGTACGTTTCTTGTCGAATAACCCGACGAAGAGCCCGGCGCAGTACGCCGAAAAGTTGACCGGGATGGGGATCCCGACGCCTGTCGAAGAGATCACCACGACCATCGGGACCACCGTGTGGTGGCTGAAGTCCAACCATCCTGGTGCGACCGTGTTCCCGATCGCCGAGGAACCACTGTGCGCTGCACTTCGTGATGCTGGGTTCCGGCTGAGCGAAGACCCTGGTCAGATTGACATCGTCATTGCTTCGTACGACCGGGGGTTCACGTACGAAAAATTGCAGATTGCTTTCGATGCGCTCTGGTTCCACCAACGAGCCATCCTGATTCAGACCAACTCTGATAGGTATTGTCCCTTCCCTGGCGGGCGAGGGGAGCCGGACTGTGCCGCCATCACCGCAGCGATCGAAGCCTGTACGCAGGTGACGTGCCAGGCTTCGATGGGCAAACCCTCTCCGCTGATCCTGCGTGCTGGAATGGCCGGGTTGGACGTGCCGATCCATCATTGTTTGATGACGGGAGACCGGCTGGCCACCGACATCAAGATGGCCCTGGATGTCGGGATGGATGCGGCGCTGGTGTTCACTGGGGAGACCCAGCGCGAGGATGTGCCTCCACTGGCGGGGATCCGGTGTCTTGACCGGATTGACGATCTGCTGGTCGTCTGAGTGTGAATGTTCTGATGCAGAGCTACTGTGCGCGCATGGCCCGGTATGCTGACTCATCAGTCGCTCCTAGGTGACAACCTTGGATTCAGGTCTGCGCTTGATCGGGACGTTGGCAACCGATGTTTTCAGGATGTTCTTAGGATGCTCTCACGGTGGATCCCGTGACCTCTGGACTTCCACTCAGGCGCTGGTGGTAAACTGAAAAACGGCCAATTGGGCGGAAGACGAGGAAGACAATGTCAAACCAAGAAGATTCTGTGGTCCCAAGCGGGGGGCAGCAACAACCAGAAAAGAAGAAAAAGAGGCGTTTTGCCGGCATTCTGATGATTGTCCTGGCAGTGCTGCTCATCGGTGGGGGCACGACGATCATCGTCACGCAATTGTGGCCGGGCTCGAAGTCCCAGGCTGGGGAACTGGTCGACCTGGAAGGCAACGTCATCGTACCTGATGATCCGTCGGCGACTTCGTCGGCGTTCATGCAGCAAGCGGACATGGTGGCCGATGATGGCGGGCAGGGATTCGTTGTGCCGTCGGTCAACCTCGATGTGCCCGTCGGGTCGGTCAACGCTGTCAATGGTGTGATGAACCCTCCGGGGTATACCTCGGTCTTCTTGATCCGCAATATGGGTGTGGGTTTGGACCAGGCCGCCCAGGGCACGGTCTACATGGTGGCTCACGCTGTTTATGGCGGCAAGGCGCCAGGGAACTATCTCCAGGCCAATCAGCAGGTGCTGCTCAAGCCCGGTGACATCATCAAGGTCAACCAACTCACCTATCAGTTCGTCGAGTCGCAGATCATCCCCAAGACGGAGATCTCCTCGCACGCTGATCTGTGGGATGAGAGTCAGACCGGCCGGTTGATTCTGGTGACCTGCCAGGTGAATCCCAAGGGCGGTATCGCTGTCAACAACATGGTGATCATCGCTCAGTTGGTGCAGTAGGGCTGAACGCGTCCACGCCAGTACGGGTCTGCTGATCCAGGCGTGACGGTGTTTCCAACACTTTCAAGAAACTGCGCGTCCCCGGTGGGGGCGCGCAGTTGCATGTTCACAGTTTGCGGCGGGCGGCGCCCTTGTCGGCGGACTGGGCGAGGGATGCGTACACTTTGAGGGCGTTTGACACCTGGCGTGTGCGCTGTTTGGGGTTCCAGCCGAGTTGGTCTTGTTCGGCGCGTCTGCGGGCCAGTTCTTCCTCGCTGACCTGGACGGTGATGGTCCTGTCGGGGATGGAGATCGCAATCAGATCGCCGTCGCGGATCAGTCCGATGGCACCACCGTCGGCCGCTTCGGGGGAGATGTGGCCGATGCACAAGCCTGACGAGCCGCCGGAGAAACGGCCATCGGTGATGAGGGCGCACTGCGGTCCCAGGCCTGTGCCTTTGAGGTAACTGGTCGGGTAGAGCATTTCTTGCATGCCGGGGCCG
>WRFP01000046.1 GCA_009778725.1 Propionibacteriaceae bacterium | reverse complement strand
TCGGCCCCATCCACATCGGTTTGCTGTCCATAGAAATGGTGGTGGTGTTCTTATTCTTGTTCTTCGCCGGCATGAGCCACCAGGCGCCGGTGACTTTCTCCTTCCACGCTGTCGTCACCGGACCTTTCGCCGCATCCTTCTGGATCGGACTGGTGGTGGTTGGATTGGCGGTGCCGTTGGTCTACAACCTCCTGGCCCACCGTACGTCACTGGCAGCCAAGCTGCACGCCCCGGGCTTCGTCCTGGCTGAGAGCTTGTGCGTGCTGGTCGGCGGCTTCATGCTGCGGTATCTGATCGTCTTCGCTGGTTCGGTCGGCCATGTCTTCGTCACCATTCCCGGCTGATCCGGTACCTGCAGCCAGCGACACGGCTGGCTTGCAGGTGATTGCCGCTTTATTGCTGGGAGTTCTTGACGAGGTCGGGGTCGCCGCGCTACGTCAATCCGGACTTCCGCTCTCTTGCACACTCGACTCCGATGCCCTGGCCCGCTCCCACACGAAACTGTTCGGCGGGTTACGACCAGGCTTCGGCCCTCCTCCTCCTTTCGAGTCGGTGTGGTTGGGCGAGCACCGGGTGATGGGCGCGGCGACCCAGTCAGTCGCGGCAGCCTACGAGGCGGCGGGCGCCCAGTTGACACCTGTCGATGGCCTCCCGGCGGACCACGTGGGCTACGAGGTGGCATTCCTGGCCTTCCTGTTGCACTGCCACGATGACGCTGTCGACCATGGTGATCGAGCCGCAGCCGAACGGGCCGACGCCGCTTGGTGCAGTTTTCTGACCGATCATGTGAGCACCTGGGTGCCACGCTGGTGCCAGGCAGTCCACGACGAGGATCCAGACGGCTTTTACGGAGCCCTCGCATCGATGCTGTACGACTACGTGGTCAGTGCCATCGATGAACTGCCCGGTGAACAAGCAGACTCAAACATGAGAAGTTGTTGACCATGGACACCCGATCAGCCATCCCACCTCCAACACCAGACCGGCCCCAGATGACACGCCGCCAGCTTTTCAGCCTGTTCGGCCTGGGCCACGATGACGCGTCCGCCTCCCACCCTCCAACCCTGCGCGTCGACACCCCTGTGGTCCTGGGCTCGACCCGGCTAACGGTGTCGGAAGCCTGTACGTCATGCAGTGCGTGCGTACAAGCCTGCTCCCAAGGCGCGCTGCGCTTAGATGACGCGACACTCTGGTTCCAGATAGCCTCCTGCTCCGGATGCGGGGCTTGCGTCAACTGCTGCCCACAACACGCGATCACCCTCAGTACGTCCGATGACACCGGAGCAGCAGCGACGAGTATCATCGCCGTACACACCGATGACCAGGTGACATGCCGAAACTGTGGCCAACCGGTCGGCTCCCGTCTGCTGCTGGCCAAAGTGACCGCCCTCCTGGGACAGCCCACCGTCGATGACCTCTGCCCCGACTGTAAGGCATCGGCTGTTCTCACATCGCCAGCGGCCTAGAGACCCCTTCAACGAGATACCAGGATGTGTGATTTGTATGCTAGAAAGTGTGCGAATTGTATCTTAGAAAGTGTGCGAATTGCTTGTTAGAGAGATCATTGTTGTAGGCTTCCACCATGGAGTATCGTCCGAGGATCATCGACAAGCAGCTTGATGAGTTGCTGGCAATCCTCCCCGCTATCGCTATTGACGGGGCGAAGGGAGTTGGCAAGACAGCGACCGCGACGAGGCGTGCAAGTGAGGTGTACACCCTGGATGTCGAACCGTGGCATGGCAGGATCGAGTCGAACCCGGAACTGGTGACGAGGGGCATGCCGCCGGTGTTTGTGGACGAATGGCAACTGGTGCCGGAGGTCTGGAATGTCGTTCGGCATTCCGTGGACTCCGATCGCTCACCAGGAAGGTACCTGTTGGCAGGATCGGCAACTCCGCGCCCTGACGTGGCAGTCCATTCGGGGGCTGGCAGGATTGTGTCCCTTGTCATGCGGCCAATGTCTGTGCCCGAACGCGGGCTCGATACGCCGATCGCTTCGCTTGCAGAACTTCTGACCGGAACCCGTCCTGACTACTACGGACGTTCCTCAGTGTCGACCGACCAGTGGGTGAATGAGATTGTCAGGTCGGGTTTCCCGGGTATTCGGGACGCCCCTCCGAGGGGGCGCAAGTTCCTGTTGGATGGCTACCTGGGCAGGATCGTGGACCGCGATATCCCTGAAGCGGGGGGCACGGTGCGTCGCCCTGCCACTGCGCGGCAGTGGCTCGCGGCCTACGGGGCCGCTACTGCGACAGTCTCCTCGTACTCCACGATTCTCGACGCGGCCACACCCGGGGAGGCGGAAAAGCCAAGCCGGAGTGCTGTGAACGCCTACAGGGAACTGTTAACACGTACCTGGATTCTCGATCCACTGCCCGCCTGGCGGCCCGCGTTCACCCACCTGAAGCGCTTGGCTCAAGGGCCGAAGCACCATTTGGTCGACCCTGCCCTCGCGGCTCGTCTGGTTGGCGCGTCCGAAGAGTCGTTGCTCGCAGGGCGGCCAGAGTCGGCTTTTCGCCGAGATGTCACGTTCCTGGATGCTCTGTTCGAGTCGCTTGCCGTCCAGACTGTGCGGGTGTTGGCAGACGCGGCGGGAGCGACAGTATCGCACCTGAGGGATCAGAATGATCGCCGGGAGGTCGACATTATCGTCCAACGGGATGACTCTTCGGTGGTCGCGATCGAAGTGAAGATGTCCACTCGGGTCCGGCCCGCCGATGTGGCGTCACTGAACTGGCTTGACGCCGAAATCGGACCTCAACTGCTCGACAAGGTCGTGGTCAACGCCGGTGACAGCGCGTACCGCCGTAAGGACGGGGTCCTGGTCTTGCCCCTGGCCCTGCTGGGGCCATGACGACTATTGCGACACTCAGTGAACGAGGCAGGATGGGCGTTGACGAGTATCTGGCGGGGTTGGTCCCCGCGCAGCGAGCGGTCATGGAACAGGTGCGCGCCGTCATCGCGCGGGTGGCACCCCTCGCACAGGAGCGGATGGGCTACGGCATGCCGTCGTTTTGGCAGGGCGAGACACTGATCTGGTACGCCGCGACCAAGCGCCACCTCGGAATCTACCCGACGGCTTCGGGAGTGGACACATTTGCCGACCGACTGTCCGGATATGACACATCGAGGGGCACGATCCGTATTCCGTGGGACCAGCCAATCCCGTATGACCTGATTGGCGATATCGCGGCCTTCCGAGCTGGACAGGTCGTCGCCGGGCCCGATCGCCGGGAGGAATGAAGGCATGGACCGTCAGGTACGGACCCACCCGTCGTTTGCGGGGTCTCGCGCGATCTCCAGAAAATGGGGGACCCAGGGATGCAACTGTCACCCAGGAACAGTGTCTTCCGTGGTGTGACTGGTTTGCGTCATGAGGGCTCGCCCCGTGTAATTGTGTGGTTTCCGGGCCTTGTCATCCCTACGCAGGAATAGTGTCTTCCTGGGTGTCATTAGTTTGCATGATGAGGGTGCCTCGTACGACTGTGTCAGTCTCGGTCCTTGTCATCCTCACTTGGGAACAGTGTCTTCCTTGGCGTCATTGGTTTGCGTGATGGGGACGCCTCGTACGACTGTGTCAATCCCGCCCTGGTCATTTCGTCGCAAAACTCCCTTGATTTTCGGAACCCATTGAGGATTGTGGCTGATTTGGTCGCACACGCCGACTGATTCTCGCCAAGTCTTCACATGTCGAGGGCTGCCCCCGATTTTATGGGGTTATTGTGAAGATTTGGTACGGGTGGTGGTTGTATAAGATGGTCACAGGGATGGTGTACTGCAAAAACTTATCCACAGATTGTGGTAGTTCTAGCTATTTCGTCTTTGTTATGGTTATAGGTGATGTATGGATGTAAATTCCTCACCATTTCAGACCCCTGTCATGGGCTTGGTCACATGTCGCAACTACGAAGAGTTGGGGTACCGACGTGTCTTCCACGGTGTCTACGATCAGGCACGTGTTGATTGTGACACGATCTGGGACACTCGGCGAGCAACATGGCTTCGCAAAGTCAAGGCGGTGATGGTTCTCTACGCAGATAGACAACCTATATTGTACGGTCCTACTGCGTTGCAGGTGATGTCGGTGGCGTTGCCGGAGAGCGTCGAGGACTGGCAGAACGTCCACATCTTGTTCACACAGTCGGGGGATCGTCCGAATCGCCAGGGTGTGATAGCCCACAGTACGAATCGTCCCGTTCAGATGTGGCGGATTATTCATGGACTGCCGGTGATGCATCCTGTTGATCATTGGTTGCAGATATCGGCTGCTTCTATGGACGCGATGGTCGAGATTGGCGACGGCTTCCTACGGCGGAAGAACCCCCTTCTCTCGATAGAGGAGATGAAAGAGAGGTTGTCGCAACTGTCGGGTAGGCCTCATTCCTCCCTCGCAGCCAAGGCGATGTGCCTTGTCCGACCAAATACCGATTCCCTGTATGAGACGCGAACCCGGCTGATGCTCGTTCGGGCTGGCTTGCCGACTCCTGAGGTCAACTACGCAGTGCGGTGTTCGGTGCAGGACCGCACGTACCATGTGGATATGGGGTACGCCACTGTGAAAGTGGCAGTCGAGTACGACGGCCTCGTCCATATTCAAGACCGTCAACAGATGTCAATTGATGCTAATCGGCGGCGCATCCTTCAAGATGAAGGATGGCTGATCATCACAGTCACAGTTACTCAGTTGCGTAACCCAACAGCCATTGTCCACTCGGTAGAATCAGCCCTGATAGTGCGCGGCTGGAGGCCGACAAGCTGACATCTGGACAGGCTGAAATCTGGACGCCGAGTCATTACTTCGCAACCCCCCCTGATTTTCGGAACCCACTGGGGATTGTGGGTGATTTGGTTGTACACGTCGCACACGCCGGTGGAATACCCACCGAGGATGGTGTTAAAAAAGCGTTCTTTCCCAACACGAGCAGAAGAGGGCACGCAGTGGTGTCCCCACCTCTCTGTATTGATGAGGACAATAGGGATTTTCTTATGACTAATCAGCGCCCACTTTCGTCGACTTTCCGCAGCTGTCCGTGACCAGGCAGACGTACGGAACTGTCGGCCACTCAGGAGACTGAAAGGGTGTGTACTCCACGTGCCCAGGAATGGGGCAGACTGGATGTATGTGTGGAAGGTTAGCCGGCCCTGGTGAACGAGAAATCATCGACGCTTTCGACGTTCGTGTCGTCACCACTCGGATCACCGAGTCATGGGATGTCCGGCCAACCCAGCAAGTAGGAATCGTTGTCGAAGACACGGCAGCCGCAGCACGCGAGAGTCGCGATGTGACTCGTGAATTACGGGCTGCCCGGTGGGGATTGATTCCGTACTGGTCGAAAGCTTTCGACAAACGGCTACTGCTGATCAATGCCCGCAGCGAGACCGTCTTGTCGAAACCGAGCTTCCGGGTGGCAGCCCGGCAGCGTCGGGCCATCGTCCCGGCCAGCGGCTACTACGAGTGGCAGACCAATCCGGACCGGACGAAGACACCGTTCTTTCTGCACGACCCCGATGCTGCGGTCATCGGCTTCGCCGGGCTGTACGAGTGGTGGAGAGTCCCCGATGGTACGCTCCTGCCAGGCGCCGACGACGGCTGGCTCTGCTCAACGACCATCATCACCAAACCGGCCCTCGACTGCCTGGGCCACATCCACGACCGCATGCCCGTCGTCATCCCCGCAGCCATGACTGACATCTGGCTCGACCCCCAGCTCACCGACACCGACGAAGTAGACATGCTCCTGCACTCCGTACCTGATCCCGTCTTGGTCCCCACCCCAAGAGCGCCGAAGTAGGCCAGCATAAGATCACTGGCCAGCAGAGCAGATTTCCGTTGTAGAAACTAGTGAATTTCGTGAATAGCTTGGGGCGTTCACCGCCGAGCAGAGATGGCCAACGTGACTGCGGTCACAGCCCGAATCGTTGAAAACAGTGCGTCACACCAGCCTGGATCATTGACCCCAACGGGCCATCCACGTGGTGAGACAACAGGAGATACTGGTTAATTCATATATTGTCACCATTGTCGCCGCCAGGACCTACCGCCACGAACGCAACCATGGTCTATTCCTGCGTTTTGTTTCGGCACGAAGAGATTGGAGGACGACTGTGTCCACTGTCGATAAGCCCGTGGATGGGCAAGAGCCAGGTTTGGTTCATGGAGCGCTGGGATTACCGGGGGTGGTCCTTCAGGGGGTCGCCACGATCGGACCGGCTTTCGGGATTTTGGCGGTCTTCCAGGCCACCGTCGGCAATGCGGGGATTGTGGCGCCGCTGGCGTTCCTGTTCGCCGGGTTGATCATGCTGGCGACCACCGCCTCGGTGAGTCAACTGGCCAAGGCCTGGCCGTCAGCGGGCGGGTGGTACACCTGGATCGCCAAGGCCATTCACCCTCGGGCAGGGTTCCTGGGCGGCTGGGTCTGGTCGATCTACCTGCCGCCGGCCGCCATGCTGACCGTGTCGTACATGTCGTACGCCGTACTTGAGCCGGCTATCAATAGCCAGTACGGGGTGGACATCCCGTGGTGGGTGTTCGTCCTGGTGTGTTTTGCGGTCGTGATGGCCGTGTCGTACCGCGGGATCATGCTGTCCGCGCGCTTCATGATGGTGGCGACCGTGATTGAGATGATCATCATGGTCGCGCTGGCGGCCTCCGGGCTGTTGTTCCCCGGCGACGGCGGGTTCAACTTCGAGCCGTTCAACCCGGCGAACCTCGCCTCCGCACCCAATCTGTTCCTGGGTTTCGTGTTCTCCATCTTTGCTTTCAGCGGCTGGGAATCGATCGCACCGATGGCCGAGGAGAGCAACAACCCGCGCCGCAATGTGCCCCGGGGACTCGTCTTGACGATCGTCGTACACGGATGTTTTCTGTTGTTTGTCACCTGGGGTCTCCTGGTCGGCACGGGCACCAACACTGTGGCCGCCATCCCGGATGCGGCGGCCTTCCCCGGGTTCACTCTGGCGGTCAGGCTGTGGCACGGCGCCTGGGTGATCATGCTGCTGGCCCTGCTGAACTCGGCTATCGCAGTGGCCATCGGTTGCTTCAACGGTGCTTCTCGGACCTGGTACGCCATGGGCCGGGTGGGCGCCTTGCCGTCCTTCTTGGGCAAGATCAATGTCAAACACAAGACACCGTACAACGCGATTCATCTGACTGTGGCCACCAGTGTGCTCGCTTTCGTGCTGGCCGCGACCTTTGGCGTCGCCAGCACCTACTTCACCTGGGCGACTCTGATCACGTTGGGCCTGATCGTGCTGTACACCTTGGCCAATGTCGGCGTCGTCTACCACTATCTGCACCGGCGCCGTCAAGAATTCAACGTCTTCAAGCACCTGATATTTCCTGTTGTCTCCACCGGTGCGATGGGGATCGTCTTCTTCAAGACCGTCGTACCCCTGCCTGAGGCGCCCGAAAGGTACGGTCCGGTCGTACTCGGGCTATGGCTGTTGCTAGCAGTCTTCATTCTGATCTTCCTGCGCCTGCGCGGCCGGGAAGAATGGTTGGCACGCACCGCGGAAGCCTTCGAGGAAGCCGACCAAGCCGAATCCGATGAGGTCCCGCCCGTGGGTGAGACCGCCAGGGGAATGTGAGGAATCCCATGACAACCACAAATACCACGCAAGCGATCACGCTGGTCGATCGCTATATCGGCGAGCACACCGACGACCTGATTGAAGCAGTACGAACCCTTGTCCGCTTCAAGACTGAATCGGTCGACCTGCTGGGACTGGGCGACCCGCTGCCCAATGAAGAAGCACAGTTGCAAGAATGGGTGGCAGACCGCCTGGCCAAACAGGGTTTCGAGGTCGACCAGTGGGAGCCTGATGCCGCCGAACTACGCGACAACCGGATCGTCCCCGAGTGGCATCACTGGCATGACCGGCCCATGACAGTGGGTCGGCTCGTCGGCACGGGCGGGGGCAGGTCGCTGATGATCAACGGGCACGTCGATGTCGTCCCCGCTGGCGACGTGAGCCGCTGGACCTACCCGCCCTTTGACCCGCAGATCGCCGACGGGCGGATCTATGGCCGGGGCACAACAGACATGAAAGGCGGCATCGCGGCGGCGCTCATCGCGGTCGAAGCTCTGCAGGCCTGTGGGGTACGACTGCGCGGCGATGTGCTCTTCGAGGCGGTGACCGACGAGGAGATCGGCGGGATGGGATCGGTGGCGGCTGCGGCGCGCGGCTACCAGGCCGACGCCGCGATCATTCCCGAACCCACCAGCCTGAACATCTACACCGCGACCCGTGGCATCCTTCACGCCCGCCTGGAGGTCGTCGGACGAGCCGCCCACGCCGAGGTGGCGCAACCGGATTGGCGCGACGGTGGTGGAGTCAACGCGAACCACATGGCATTGCGAATTGCCGACGGCCTGCTGGGTTTGGAGGCAGACCGGAGCAGCCGTCCCACGCTGCGCCACCCTCTGCTCAGCGCCCCCAGCCTGCAGATCACGGGCTTCCATGGCGGGTCGTACATCGCCACGATTCCGGAGAAGGCCGAGTTGCTGATGAACCTCACGTACCTGCCGGTGGAAGCGGATTCCAATGGTTTCGGGTCCTTGGTTCAGGCCGAACTGGAGGCCGTGGTCGACCAGGTTGTGAGCCAACAGGACTGGCTGGCCCAGCATCCCCCGCGCTGGACCTGGATCCTCGACTATCCGCCGTACGAACTACCAGCCGGAAGCCCGATTCTGGATGCTGTCATCGCCGCTGCCAGCGATGCCGGCGTACGAGACCCGCACGCGGTGGGACTCGACAGCGGTTACGACGGCGCCCCACTGTCGGCCCTGTTCGGCCTCAAGTCGGTGGCCTTCGGCCCTGGCGACATCCAGGTAGCGCACTCCACCGATGAGTTCGTCCCCATCGACGAACTCGTCCTGGCCGCGAAATCCATCGCCCGGATGCTGATCGACTGGTGTGAAGTGGACACCACTGACAACATCTGAGTCAGGCAGTACGTGTCGCGACATCGGTTCTTTTCCGAGCGCTTCTGGACGTTCGGTGAGCGTTGGTGATGCGATCAGGGTGCTCATATGGACACGCAAAGCAGCCATGAATCGGTAAGCTATCCAAAATGACGCTGGCACCTGTGCCACTGATAAGCCTCCGGGCAACCCGGGAGATTGAGCCGATACTGGCCCTGTCCCAGGTCGGTGAAGTACTCGTCGGACACCACGGGGGGATACAGGAAGGATTGGTTGTTGCATGTCGGAGATCGTGACGGAGGGCGTACAAACCGTGTCAGGAATGGTGAAACTCGAGATTGACGGCCGGCCGGTTGAGGTTCGGGAAGGCACCACGATCCTGGATGCGGCGGCGGCGATCGGGATCGAGATTCCGCTGCTGCGCCAGTCGGAGGGATTGGCGCCCGAGTGGGCGGACCGGATGTCCACCGTCGATGTCGAGGCTGGCCCCAAGGTCGGCTTGGTGTCTGCGTCCACCGAGCCATGCGCCGACGGGATGAAAATTCGGACGCGGTCCTCCCGGGCAGTCGAGGCTCGCCGGTTCGTTGCTGACCTGCTGTTCGACGATCACCCGGCGGACTGTCCGCAGTGTGCGACAGGCGGGATGTGCGACCTCAAACGCTATGCGGCCCAGTACGGCGTCGACGGGCGTCCCTTTGGTTCAACTGGCCAGCCGAATCCTGATATTCAAGGCTCCGCCAATCCGCTTTTCGACTACGATCCCTTGGTCTGCGTCACCTGCCTTCGCTGCGTGAGTTCCTGCGACCAATGGCACGGCCACGAAGGAACAGCCGTGTCGGGACGGGTTTTCGGTGTCCAGACGCCCCCGAGACCACGTATGCCGTGGACGGCGGCCACCTGCGAGTCGTGCGGCAACTGTGTCTCCAACTGCCCGACCGGCGCCTTGTGGTCGAAGGGCAGCAAGAAATACCCCGAGGACGACCTTCGCATGGTTCGTACGACCTGTCCCCACTGTGGCACCGGCTGCCAACTAGACCTGCTCGTTGTTGACAACAGGATCATTGGTGTCCAGCCCGGCGATGGCCCGTCCAATAAAGGCATGCTGTGTGTCAAAGGCAAGTACGCTTCGTTCAAGTTCATCTATTCCGGTGACCGCCTGACTCACCCGCTGATCAAGCGAAACGGCGTTTTCGAAGAGGCGACGTGGGAAGAGGCCCTCGACCTGATCGAGGCGAAATTCACCCAGATCAAGGCCGACCACGGACCTGACGCGATAGCAGGGTTCTCGTGTTCCCGTGCCCCGAACGAGGACAACTACCTCTTCCAGAAGATGATGCGAGCAGCATTCGGAACCAACAATGTCGATAACTCAGCACGAGTCTGCCACTCCGCGTCCGTCCACGGTCTGTCGATGACCCTCGGCTCCGGTGCCATGACGAATCCGATCAGCGACATCACCAACAATGTCAATGTGATCCTGTTGATCGGGTCGAATCCGGAGGAGGCCCACCCGGTGGCTGGCGCACAGATTCGCGATGCCGTCCTGAAGGGCGCCAAGCTGATCGTCGTCGACCCGCGCAAGATCGAACTGAGTCCCCGCGCGGGGATTGAGTTGCAGGTCCGTCCGGGAACCAACACCGCGTTTGCGAATGGGATGGCACACGTGATCATCGAGGAAGGCCTGCAGGACCGGGAGTTCATCGAGACCAGAACCGAGGGGTACGAGGAGTTCGCCCAAGTCGTCAAGGATTACACCCCAGAGCGGGTGGCCGAGATTTGCGGAATCGACGCCGACGATCTGCGCCGTGCGGCGAGAATGTACGCCACAGCGAAGAAGGCCCCGATCATCTACTGTCTGGGCGTGACCGAACATTCCAGCGGTACGGAAGGCGTGATGAGCCTCTCAAATCTGGCAATGTTGGTTGGTAAGCTGGGAAAGCCTGGTTGCGGGGTCAATCCACTGCGGGGCCAGAACAACGTCCAGGGTGCCTGCGACATGGGATGCATGCCCGACAAATTCCCCGGTTATCAAACGGCGAGTGACGAGGCGGTGGTGCGCAAGTTCGAGCAGGCCTGGTCAGTCCCGCTCAGTCGTACCATCGGATTGACCTCGACGGAAGTCATTCCAGCCGCCCTGGAAGGACGAGTCCGCGGCGCGTACATCTTCGGCGAGGACCCGGCGTTCACCGACGCCGACATCTCGCGTACTCAAGAAGGCCTGAAGAGCTTGGACTTCGTGGTCGTCCAGGAACTGTTCATGACCGCGACCGCCGAACTCGCCGACGTGGTCTTGCCCGGGGTGAGCTTCGCCGAAAAGGAGGGCACGTTCACCAACACGGACCGCAGGGTTCAACGAGTACGATCGGCCGTCAAACTGGCCGGTGACATGCGCTTGGACACCGACATCTTGTGCGATGTGATGACCCGGATGGGTTATCCGAGCCACTACGACTCAGCGTCGGACATCATGGACGAGATCGCCTCGGTCACGCCGTCGTACGCGGGAATCTGCTTCGACAGGCTGGATGCCGGCGAGCAACTGCAATGGCCCTGCTGGGACAAGGACCATCCGGGCACACCCATCTTGCACCGGGGGAAGTTCACCCGCGGCCTGGGGCTGTTCTATCCCACCGTCGGGCGGGGACCGGCGGAGATGCCGGACGAGACCTACCCGTTGACCCTTGTCACCGGCCGGATGCTCTACCAGTACAACAACGGTTCGATCACGATGCGAGCCGACGGATTCGACGCTTTCGGAACCAGTTCCTACGTCGAGATGCATCGCGAGGATGCGCAGGCCCTCGGGGTCAACGACGGTGACCGCGTGAAAGTGACGTCGCGCCGCGGCGAGATCGAGGCAACCGCCCGAGTCGGAGCCAGGGTACGGGCGCGGGAGGTCTTCATGCCGCTGCACTTCGCAGATGGCAATGCCAATGTGTTGACCAATGCGGTCCTCGATGACATCGCCAAGATCCCGGAATTCAAGGCGTGCGCCGTGTCCGTACGGAAAGCGTGACCGCTGGGGTCGCAGACCCGGCGAGTTTGAGCGGTGAGAAGGCAAGCATGCATGTCACGGGACCAATGCAGGTGTTGACAACACCGCGCGCTGTCCGCCGATACGCAGCCGGTGGCTACACGCAGATCACAGACGATGTTCTCAAAGAATGGACATTGCGGATTCATGTCGATTCCGTACTGGTGGCCGAGTTGATCTGCACCCCGGACAGTCTAGAAGAACTGGTCCTGGGCTTCCTGTATTCCAGTGGCGTCATCGCATCGGCGGAGGACGTGGAGTCGATCGCCCTGTCGGAGAGTGGTGCGCAAGTGACAATGCGTGCAAGTTCGAATGGCCGCACATTGGTGGCAGAATACGGGGCTGACCGCATGATGGTGGCGGGACATGAGGCTGGCCGCATGATGGTGGCGGGACATGAGGCTGGCCGCATGATGGTGGCGGGACATGAGGCTGGCAGCGCGATGGTGGCGGGACATGCGGCTGGCAGCGCGATGGTGGCGGGACATGCGGCTGGCAGCGCGATGGTGGCGGGACATGCGGCTGGCGGTGTCGATCGGGGAGACTATGTGGGCGTCGCCACTGGACAGGCTGACGTACGCGGGCAAGTCGTACTGCAAAAGTCCCAATGGGACCCACAGACCGTACTGGCGAATGCGACCATGGTGCTGAACCGGTCAAGACTGTTCAAGAAGACTGGCAATGTACATTCAGTGGCGATCTGCCGCGGCCCAGAACTACTGTATTTCCACGAGGATGTCGGCCGCTTCAACGCCTTCGACAAGTGCGTCGGCCACGCCTTGAAGGACACAGTGGATTTATCCGACACCTGCGTGTACACCACCGGCAGAGTCCCCAGCAGCTTCGTCACCAAGATCATCCGTGCGGGAATCCCCATGATCGTGTCCCGCTCAGCGCCAACCCAAGCCGCGCTTGCTCTGGCCGACCAATCTGGCCTGACGGTAGTGGGCTTCGCCAGAGGCGACAGGTTCACCCTGTACCTCCCCACTCAGTGATTGAACCAGCCCCAAGGAACTCCCACTGGCGTGTCCCACCAGGTGGCAGCCCCATCAGCATACCGTTTCACAAGCAAAAACAATGCCGAATTAGCAGTGAATTGGTCGCTTCGGGACTCAAGTCCCATCGACGTGATGTCACATTGGTTTTATGTTGGAAATAGGTGTGATAGCACCGGCTGATCGTGCGATCAGCGGTCGACACCAAGAAAGAAACGACGATGAATGGGACAGAAAAGGTATAGCTGCTGTGGCGGGGCTCTCGCTGGCGCTTTGTGGCGGTGGGCATGGTCTCAAGACGGCAGATGGCACCACTACGGCAACGCAAGCGGCGTCTGATGTTCAGGGTCAGGAAACGAGCAGCCTGACCCCTGAACAACAACAGATTAATCTTTATGGTTAATGGTCGAACGGATTGCTCAGTTACCTGGTTCACCTGAAGGCGAATGATCCCGGGGCAAAGACGGATCAGAAGCAACAGGCGCTGGATCAAGAAACTCAGTATCTCGATGAGTCGAAGGCTCGGGTCCTCTCCAGCGATCCCCAGGCTTTGACGATGGTTTTCCAGAAGCGGTAACGGTTCCGGGGTTTGTTTACGCGATGCCTCCGCTACCTGGAGATAAGACGACGAAGTCCGACCACAACGCGGCGTGGCCCACGAGGCTACGACCTCTCCCAGGGATGACAGCGATACAGCAGATCAGCGAGGAGAGGGCCATCTATGCCTTCTTGCCCACAGGAATCCGACTGTGTTTCGTCAAGTCGTTTGGGCAGTTGGTGGTGATGAGTACTGGTGGGACTCAGGTCCCATCGACGTGGTGACAGGTTGGTCTTAGGTTAGATGCAGGTGTTCATACACCCCGCTGGCCGAATGCTCAGCGTACCTCGATAGAGAAAGAAACTACGATGAAGATGAATAAGACAATGAAAGGCCTGGCAGCAGTTGCGGGTCTGTCATTAGCATTGTTCGGTGGTGGGACCAGTCTCGCATTAGCGGATGGTTCAGCAGGGACCAGTACTGCTGCGCCTACTGCGGCTCCGAGTGAAGATTCGACTTCGGTCGATCTGTCCACCTTGTCCGCCACTGAGCTGGATACAATGTACACGAATTTACTTACACAGTTGGCGAATCAGGCACCCGGTTCCGACGAGTGGGCCGCAACATTGAATCAACTCACAGCGGTTGAGGCACAACAGAAACTCATTGACCCTCCCCAGCAAACGGACGAAACCCCAGCCACTCCGACACAACAACAGTTGGATGACCAAATTCAGCTTCTGCAACAGAAAATCGCAGATGCCAAGACCACCATTACTCAAACTCCGTACCAGAATTCAGCTCCCACAGCTCAACAGCTTGAGAGCCAACTCGTGGCATGGGTCAACTCGCAACAAGTTTTGGGTACAAAGATGCTCAACCTGTTGTCTGGTGACAGTGCGTCCAGCCAGAGTGGATCATCCACGTCGTTGGCAAACCTTCAGCTCAAGATGGACGACTTGAAGACCTTACCCGTCGGATCCCAAGAGTGGGAAAACGCCTTAACAGACGCCAAGAACCTGAATCAGCAGTATCAGTCTGAACAACCGAACAACGTGTACATTGCTGAAGACGGCGCCTACGTGAACGCGGACGGTGTGTACGTCGACCAAAACGGCAACTACGTTAACGAAGCCCAATACGTTGACAACAGCACCATACACCTTGATGAGAACGGCATATACGTTGACGGTAACGGCGTGCTAGTTGACTCTGACTACGTCACAAAGAATGTTGATCCTAACTATGATCCTGCTCCGGCTGAGCCTGATGTTCCGGCTGTGCCCGGTGATGTTCCGGCTGAGCCTGATGTTCCGGCTGTGCCTGATGTTCCGGCTGTGCCTGATGTTCCGGCTGTGCCTGATGTTCCGGCTGTGCCTGATGTTCCGGCTGTGCCTGATGTTCCGGCTGTGCCTGATGTTCCGGC
>WRFP01000045.1 GCA_009778725.1 Propionibacteriaceae bacterium | reverse complement strand
GATCGGGCACACCAAGTGCGCGGCCGGAGTCGCCGGACTGATTCGGGCGGCCTTGGCCGTACGCCACGGAGTGATTCCGCCCACCCTGCACCTGGAGAACCCTGTCCGCTCCTACAAGGAAGGCCAGTCGCCGTTCGCCTTCAACGCCAACGGCCATGCCACCGTGTGGAGCGGGGAGCGCCGGATCGCCGGAATTTCGGGCTTCGGCTTCGGGGGTACGAACTTCCACGCCGTCGTCCAGAACTATGAGCCGAGCGTTCCGGACACCCCGGTCTCCGCCGTGTGGAGCCGCGAACTGTTCATGGTCCGCGGTGACACGATGGAGGAGGCCTGCGACCGGTTGCGCAAGGTTCAGACGCTGTACCAGGCCAATCACGCCGTTCATATGCGCGACGTCGCCTATTCGCTGGCCACCGAATCCGACAAGCCGGTGCAAATCTGCATCGTGTCGGGCTCCTGGTCTCGCCTGATGTCCAAGATCGACGTGGCCCTGACCGGGGTCAGAGCTCCTGGTGTCTATTACCGCGAACCGGTCGAAGGAAAGGTAGCTTTCCTGTTCTCCGGGCAGGGGAGCCAACAGGTCAACATGGCACGCGACATGTTCGTCATGTTCCCGTGGCTGAGGACCGAGTTGGAGAAGTATCCCGACTATCAGAAGATCCTCTTCCCCAAGAGCGTGTTCACCGAAGAGGCCCATCTCGCCCAGCAACAAGCCATGACTGACACGCGAAACGCCCAGCCTCTGCTCGGCTTCGTCGACAGTGCGCTGGCGCGGCTGCTGACCTGGTTCGGGGTCACCCCGGACACGGTGGCCGGACACAGCTACGGCGAGTTGCCTGCGCTGACCTATGCGGGTGTGATCCCTGAGGCCGATCTGGCCGACATGTCGCGGGCACGGGCCGAGGCCATCTTGTCCGCCGCCGGGGACGATCCCGGGGCCATGGCCGCCATCAGGCAGACCCGCGAGCAGGTCGAGAAACTACTGTCGACCCACCCGGATGTCTGGGCCGTCAACTACAACGCTCCGACCCAGATCGTCGTGGGCGGAACCACGCCGGCGATTGAGGCACTGGTCGCAGAGTGCCGGACCAACCACATCAAGGCTCAACGCATCGACGTGGCGTGCGCCTTCCACACACCCTTGTTGGTCGGGGCCGACAAGAACTTCACCCGGTATCTGGACCAGGTCCATCTCGGCGAGCCGAGGATCCCGGTGTGGTCGAACACAACAGCTGAGTTGTATCCTTCGGATCCGGCGCAGATCAAAGAACGGTTGGCCGAACACCTGGTCAGCCCTGTGCGTTTTTCCGATGAGTTGCGGGCCATGTACGAGGACGGCACCCGCGTGTTCATCGAAGCCGGTCCGGGCGGGGTCCTGATCGGCTTAGCTGCGGCAACGGTTGGTCAGGGCGTTGTCACGATTCCGACTGAAGCCAATGGAGAGTATTGTGTACGTACCCTCCTGCGGGCTTTGGCCCAATACGTCTCGGCTGGTCGTGAGATCCATGCCGAGAGGCTGTTTGCCGGTCGCCGTGTCACCAAACTCGATCTTGACTCACCCGAGAGTTACAAAGTCAGTGCCACGACATGGATGGTAGACGGAAAAGAAGCATTGCCCATTAAGCGCTGGAGCGAGCAGGGTGAACAGCATGTTGCTGTCAAGCCCCTTTACTCTCCTGCCGATGTCGATCGATTCCAACGAATCAGTTTAGGAGAGGAACTCATGACCCAACCACCCGTCCCGCCCGCACCTGTCGAGGACAGTCCAACGCCGCAACCTGTTGAGCCACAACAGGTTGTGACCCCGCCCCAGTCCTCCCCACCCCCGACGCCCCTACAATCCGCTGCCGTGCCGCCTCTGGCACCGGCACAACCGGTCTATGCGCCCCAACCGATGCCCATGCCTGCCGCAGTCATGCCAGGTCCCGCCCCGATGATGCCCATGGTCGACGGACACAGCCAGCTGGTGTACGCCTACCTGCAGAACGTGCGGGTGATGCTGGATGACCAGCGTGACATCATGTTGGCCACCCTGGGCTACGGACAAGGCCAGTACGGGATGCAGGCTGCCATGCCCGCACCCGGATATCCGATGCCGCCGGTCGCACAACCTCAATGGAACTATGCGCTGCCCGCGCCGATGCCTCAGATGCCTCAGGCGGCGCAGATGGCTCAGATGCAGCAGATGCAGCAAATGCAACAGCAGCAGATGCAACAGCAGCAAATGCAGCAAATGGCTCAGATGCAGCAGATGCAGCAGATGGCTCAGATGCAGCAGATGGCCCAGGCACAACAGGCTCCTGCGGCTGCCGCGCAGCCCGCTCAAGCCCCTGTGCAAGCAACCGCACCTGTGGCCGCCGCTGCTCCCGCGCCCGCAGCACCTGCCCCGGTGGCCCAGGCCCCGCAGGCCAGCCCCGCGGCGCCGCAGTCGGCCCTGGCCTCAGGTCCGTCGTCGGCGAGCGTCCTGCCTGAGATCAGCGATCTGACTTCCGAGCAACTCAAAGACATCATTCTCGAGGTGGTGGCCGAGAAGACCGGCTACCCGGTTGAGATGATGGGCATGGACATGGATCTCGAAGCCGACCTCAGCATCGATTCCATCAAGCGCCTGGAGATCATCGGTTCGCTCGGTGAGAAGGTTTCCATCCCCGAGCCCGACGTGGACGATGAAGCAGCCAGTTCGGTCCTGGAGCGGATGGCGGCCATCAAGACTCTTCGCGGTATGGTCGAATGGTTGCAGGAGATCGCCGAGGAGATGAAAGCCGGAGGTGATGGACTGACGGGCCCAAAAGTTCATGAGGACGCTGGTGACGCCAGTGTCCTGGTGACAGACCCAGCGCCGATCGCGGCACTGGAGCCGACTCCTCAGTCCCCAGTGACTCCCCCCAAACCCGTGCATGCGGAATCAGCTGCCTACATGAACGCCAGACCGGCTGCTCCCGCCACACCCCCTGCCGCGACCACACCGGCCGCTCAGGACGCTCCGGCCACTCAGGACGCACCGGCAGCAGCCAGCGCGACCGGGCACACCCACTCCTTGAAGACTTCCGGCGACCACACACCCATCACCCGGTTGGTGTGGGTGCGCTCGGATTACCCCTTCTCGACCAGTGAGGCAAGCCTGGCGGACCAGGTGGTCGCGATCACCAGCGGAGACTTCGCCCAGGCCATCAGCGAGGAGGTGACACAGCGCGGAGCCACCGCCAAGGTCATCGATCCGGGAGCCACCCTGGACGGCGTCGACTCCCTGATCTTCGTCAACAACCAGGATCCGGCCTGGGGGATCGAGGAGTTGTTCCGTCTGCTGCAGTCGAGGGACCTGACCAGCATGTCGCGCGTCGCTGTCTTCGATGACACCGCCGCCACCTTGCAGGCCCAGCCCGATCCCTGTGAGGATCTGACCTGCTTGCAGGGCTTCTCCGGGTTCGTGAAGACCATGATGCAGGAGTATCCGATGGTCCACTGGACGACGGTCACCGGGCTGGCGCCCTTCTCAGAGTCCTTCCCGGGCATGGCTGTCGCAGAGTTGGCCGACCCGGCCGCGTACCCCGAGGTCGCCTACGATGGGGATGTCCGGGTACGTTTCCTGCCCACAGTGAAGAAGCCACAGGTCTCAGGGCCTCCCCTGGGCGGGTTGGACACCTCCTCAGTGGTCTTGTGCCTGGGCGGTGCCCAGGGGATCTCTCCCGACCTGATCGCGAAGGTGGCAGCCAATGTTCCCTGCCGCTTCGTCCTGGTTGGCCGCTCGCAGCGGATGACCCAGATAGCCGAGAAGTACGCGAACCTGAACACCCGCGAGGAACTCCAGAAGCACCTGATCCAGGTCGAACACATGGATGATCTGAAGCAGATTCTGGCCCGGGCGAACGTGATTCTGAAAGCCAAGAGCATTGAGGAGGGTCTGCGCAAGATCTCCGCTACCGGTGCCTCGGTGTCCTACGTGAGCGCCGACATCCAGGACCCCGAGTCTTTGAGGAAGGTGGTGCATGACCTCAAGGTTCAGTACGGACACGTCGACGGAGTCTTGCACGCTGCTGCCGTCCTGGAGGACAAGCTGTTCCGGGACAAGACCTGGGATTCCTTCCAACGGGTGTATAAGACCAAGACAGACCCGCTGAACGTGATCGCTGAGATCGCGGGCTCGTTGAAACTGCTGGTCTTCTTCTCCTCTATGTCGGCTTCGTTCGGCAACCGCGGGCAGTGCGACTACGCCGCGGCCAACGCCGTTCTCGACTCGGCGGCCACTGTTCTTGCCTCGCACCTGCCCGATCTGAAGGTGGCGTCGATCGCCTGGGGACCGTGGAAGGGCGCCGGCATGGTCTCTGACGCCTTGGAGACGCAGATGCGCAAGAGGGGGCTGAGCATGCTTCCGCTGGATGGCGGCAGTTCCTTCTTCCTCAATGAGCTCAGGTTCGGTTCCGATCCCAACGTCATGGCGCTGGCAGGGGAAGAAACCGAGATTCAGTCCTTCATCACTGCTGCCTTGTCAGCGTGAACACCACCGACTTTCAACGAAAGACTTTGTCACTATGAGTGTGGAAAACCAACCTCTTGATGTCGCCATCGTGGGGATGTCGATCTTCTGTCCGGGAGCCTCGGATGTGGGGGCCTTCTGGCGCAACTTGGCGGAGGGGGTCGACTCGACGTCGGCCGCCCCGGCCGATGTCATCGAACCGATGTATTTCGGGGCCACGGATGCCTTGCAGCCGGATCACTTCTACTGCAACAAGGGAGGTTTCGCGTACCAGGCCTTCGCCGACCCGCTGCGCTTCGGCTATTTGCCCGTGGCGGCCGAGAGCGCCGATCCGGACCAGCTGTTCTCCCTCCAGATGGTGGAAGAAGCGCTCAATGACGCGGGGATCCTGGAGAAAGGAATCTCACTAGACAATGCTTCTGTCATTGTCGGCCGGGGGAACTTTTCCGGGGAGCCGCAGTTGAGGGCCGCGGCCATCGTCAGGGTCGCCCATGAAATGGCGATCCTGCTGCGCTCCGCCTTGCCGGATTTGCCCGAGGAAGACATCCAGAGATTCATCCGCGAGTACCAGAAGAGCTTCGGGCGCTACCAGGGCGACACCACCACCGCGATGATGCCCAACCTGGTGGCTTCGGTGGTCTCCAATCACTGGGACATGCACGGACCCGCGTACACCGTGGACGCCGCGTGTGCCTCGGGGATCGTCTGTTTGGAGCAGGGCATCACCTTCCTGCGCACCGGACAGTCGGACATCTCGATCGTGGGAGCGATGCACCTGCCCCAGAGCGCGGTCTTCTGGAGCACCTTCAATATGATGGGCGCCTTGTCCCGCAAGGGTGTGATCGCGCCGTTCAGCCAGGATGCCGACGGGTTGTTGATCGGCCAGGGCGGCGGTTTCGTCGTTATCAAGACCCTGGAACGCGCGATCGCCGATGACGACCGGATCTACGCGGTGATCAAGGCCACGGCCTCCGGTTCGGACGGCGGTGGTCATTCGGTTCTGATCACGGACACCGACGGCCAGTCGCGTGTGTTGCGCTCCGCCTGGCAGCAGGCCCAGATGGACCCGGCTGATGTCGCCTACGTCGAGACCCACGGCACCGGCACCCTGGTCGGCGATGCCACGGAGTTGCAAACCCTGACCAAGGTTTTCGGTGACGAGACGGTCAGGAAGGCCTACCTCGGATCGGTGAAGTCCAATGTCGGGCACCTGATGCCCGCCGCCGGGATGATGGGTCTGATCAAGACCAGCTTGGCGTTGTACCACCGCCAAATCCCGCCGACTCTGCACTGTGAGAACCCGCTGAAGGCGATGAGCAAGTCGCGCTTCGAACCAGCCCAGGAGTTGCTCGACTGGGATGACACCGGACTTCCGCTGATCGCCGGGGTCGATGCTTTCGGCTTCGGCGGGATCAACTCCCATGCCGTCTTGACGGCCTATGAGGAGCCGGTCAGCCAGCAACGCCGATATCGCGCTGACAGGCGGCGCCACCTGTCCCCAGAGGTGTTGGCCATCACGGCAGCCACCCAGGAGGGTCTGCTCGACAAGATCGACAATGAGCGTTTCAAGAATCAGATTGGCTCATGGGTCGGCAAGCCCGATGATCAGTTCCGGCTGGTCGTCTTCAACCTGACGGACGAGCGCTTCAAGCTCGCCGCCGAAATCGTCAAGCGCGGACAGCCCTGGCTGGGGCGCAACGATATTTGGTACACCAACAAACCGCTGCTGGCGCAGGGTGGCAAGGTGGCCTTCATGTTCCCCGGCTGGGACGCCTCGGGCGGAGTCGAGCACGACTCCATCGTCGATGAGCTCGATGTCGAATGGACCCAGTTCGATGGTGACAGTCCCGAACAACAGGCTGTCGCCGACCACTACTACACATCCATGCTGGTCCACGATGCCCTGGAGAAGTCAGGAGTCGAGGCCGATATGTACGTCGGGCACAGTATCGGCGAGTGGCACGCGGCTCGGGCCGACGGCCTGCTCGGGGAGAACTTCGACCAGACGGCGATCAGTTTCGCCAAGGATCCCTCCTTGTTGCTCGACATGGAGAAAATGGAGGGTATTCCGCAGTTCTCCCTGGTCGTTGTGAATGGGGATTCCCGCGGTGACAAACTGCACTCGGTGGTGGACGGCCTGCCCGACACGACCCTGATCACCGACAATTGCCCCAGCCAGTGCGTCTACTGTGTGGCGGGCGAAGACACCCTGGACCAATTCTTGAAGGGTCTGGCGCGCGAGCAGGTGACCTACGCGGTCTTGCCCTATGCGTCAGCCATCCACACCCCCTATTCGCCCGAGCTGGTCCACGTTCCCGACGAACTGGCTGCCGCCATCAGGGTCCAGGAAGGCAAGAAACCTTTCTGGTCGACGGCCGCCGCGTGTGAACTGAGCCAAACCGGCCAATCCGCCAGTGAGGTCTTCGGCAGCTTGCTGGCCAAACCGACCTTGTTCCGTGAGGTCGTCGAGAAGATGTACGACGAAGTCGAGGCCCGGGTCTTCATTCAGGTCGGCGTCGGCTCGCTGAACAACTTCGTGGACGACATCCTCAAGGGACGCGATTTCGCCGCGATCGCCTCCGTGACGCCGTTGCGCAGTTCTGTCGATCAGTTGCGCCGGGTGCATGCTCTGTTGTTCGTGATGGGGGGTCATGCGGATCTCAGCTTCATGGGCATGAGCAAGGTGTACCAGGATTTCAAGAGCATCTTCTTCCTTCCCAAGGGATCCAAGCTGACCATCAACGTGCCGGCCCTGAACGAAGCGCTGAACTCCTATGTGGAAGACAAGGCGGCACAGGCAGTGGCGGCCCAGCCACCGGTGACGATCTCGGTTCCGGTTCCCACACCGGTTCCGGTTCCGGTTCCGGTCCCGACGCCGGTCGCCGCCCCGGTCACGCTGAACACGCGCGGATTGCCGTCGCGTGGCTTCACCCGCCCGGGCTCGTGGGCCATGCCGCCGGCGGACATGATGGTTCCTCCGGTGGGCGCCTACCCAGGCCTGGCCGACCCGATGCTCGCCGCCCAGCTGCCATGGCCCCAGCCCGGCGTCGAGCCGGTTGCTGGCATGGAGCCTCCCGGAATGGAGCTTCCGGGCCTGGCGGATGCGGCCCCGGTGGCCGACCTGCCCGTCGTCCCCGTGGCGATGCCCGATCTGACTCCGCAATTCGCACCAGTCGGACCAGCAGCGCAGCCCGTCCCCGCAGAGGAGACACCAACCCCGGCCGTGCCCGCGGTTCAGGAAGTTCCCTTCGTACGCCGTGCCGGGACCCATTTCGAGGTGCCTTTGGACCTGGATCTGGAAAAGTATCCGAACACCGTCGACCACTCCATCGTGAACCAGCCTCCCGACTGGCCGCGCAAGACCGACCTGTATCCGGTCGTTCCGCTCACCATGAGCATGGAGCTGATGGCGGAGATCACGATGGCCCAGGTTCCCGGGTTGAAAGTCGTCCAACTCGGACCCATGACGGCCATCAATTTCATCCCGCTGAATGAGCCCTTCCACGGCACGGTCAAGGGCTTCTGGAAGTCCGACTTCACCGTCTCGCTGACCTTGGCGGGGTATCTCCAGATGGAAGTCACCCTGGCCGATCAGTTCCCCGAACCTCCACTGGACTTCGTGGAACAACTCGAGAAGGACCTCGGGCCGGACCTGATGGAACCGATGACCCCGGAGTATCAGTACACGGAGTTCTCCTTCCACCGTCCGCGGTACTGGTCCTTGGTCGAGTCCAAGAGATTCACCGAGAACGGATTCTTGAACACCGTCACCGCGCGGGAGGGCAAAGGCTCTTTGCTCGACCAGATGGGCCAGGCTGTGGGGCTGTTCCTCCACATCCGGGTGCCGGACAACCGGGTCTCCTTCCCGGTCAGGGTCCGCGAGGTCAAGTTCTACCAGGACATGTTCGACCAGGAGGGTCTGTTCGAGTCGTTCTGTGTGATCAGACAGATGACCGACACCTTCATCACCGGGGATCTGGCCTACCTCAGGGACGGCAAGATCTGGGCCATCGCCCGCAACTGGATGAACCAGCGGGTCGAGATGGACACCATGCTCTGGGAGGTCGTCAGCCATCCGTGGCGGACCACCGTGGCCGACACTATTGCTCCAGGAATTTTCTTTTTCGCCGCCGACAGCCCGTCGCGGCAGGTCAAGTCCTTCCTGTATTTGCGCTATCTGGCTCATGAGGAGCGAGAACGCGCGTTGGAGATCACCACGGCCGAGCAGCAGTCCGACTTCCTGGCCGGGCGGGTGGCGTTGAAGGACGGCGTCAGATCCACCCTGAAAGGACATAACTCCGATTTGCTCTACCCGATCGAGATCTCAGTGATCTACGATGAGAATGGAAAACCCAGTGTGGTCTACCGGGGCGAGAAACCCTTCGACAAGAAGATCGAAGTCTCAATCGCTCACAAGGACTCTCGGGGGGTGGCAGCCATATCCGAAAACCCGGTTGGGATCGACATCGAGCGCATCGATGCCAAAGAGCCGAGCTTCTGGAACCTGGTCTTCACCGACTCAGAGAAAGCCCTCCTGGAGACCTCACCGGACAGGGATGAGTGGGCGATTCGGTTCTGGGTCGCCAAGGAGGCGTACGGAAAAATGCTTGGTGAAGGGTTGAAGGGCGACCCCAAACGGTATGTCGTGGACAGGATCGATCAACAGGACCTGTACATCGGCGAAACAAGAATAACAACGATGATTCACTCCGGCACTTATGTGATCGGGTGGACCAACGACAAGTCAGTGGAAGGAGACACCCATGACGGCCATTAATCCGTCTTCCACCATCGACAAGGATGTTCTGATGTCTGATCTCATCGGATACATCGGCGAGGTCATCGGACCGGAAACGGTTGAGGTCCTGAATGTTGGTCCCAGGACCAAATTCTTCACCGATCTGGGGGTCAACAGCATCGACCTGGTGCGAATGATCGAACTGGTCAACGACAAGTATCCTGTCGCAGAAGAACTCGTGCACTGGATTGCGGACAAGAACATCTTGTACTTGTCCAGGGCGACTCTGGGCGACATCGCGGATCTCATCTACAATGTCCTGGGTTGAGTCCAACGGCGTCCGGTACTTCTACCGGGTCCTGAACAATTCCGGGAAAAAAGCGGTGGTGATGGTCCATGGACTGTTCTCCAATCACACCGTCTACTACCGGCTCGGCGCCACCGATCTGGCCAATGCGGGATACCGTGTCGTGATGCCCGATTTGCGCGGCCATGGATTGTCGGAGTCTTCGGAGCGGGGGTTCACCGTCACGGAGATGACCGAAGACTTGCTCGACCTCATGGACACCCTGGACATCGAACAAAGCGCCATAGTCGGTTACAGTTGGGGCGGATCCATTGCGATCCAGGCGATGATCGACCAGCCTGAACGGTTCTGGTCCACTGTACTGATCGAGCCATCCGGGCTGGTCCAAGAAGATCTGGAACTGATCAACTTCGAGGAGGGTGGCGTCGACAACTATCTGGACGACTACGCCAACACCACGAAAATTCCGGTCAACGACCGTGAAAGAGTCCTGTTCAAGGCCCGGGTGGAGTTGTTCAGGAGACATGGACTGATGGAAGCCATGCGGGCCGATTGCGATTTCCTGGCCAATGCGGATCTGGGGAGCATCCATTGCCCCGCGATCGTCCTGGGTGGCAAGCAGTCGATCCTGTTCGCCGACGCCAAGCTTGCCGCGCAGCGGATCGAGGGCTGCCGGTTCGCGGCGACCGATGCGAACCATTATCTTCCCATGACCCAGACGAAATGGGTCAAGAAGCAGTTGGTGGGCTTCATCCGCGGTTCGGAGAAGAACATCGGCGTCAACTCCAGAAGGGGTGTGCAGGTGGGTCAACCATGATCAGCGGCACCTCACCAGAGGAGGGGCCCAAAGGGCCAGCGATGGCCATCCAGATCCGCGATCTGCGCAAGTCGTACGGACATGTGCAGGCGGTCAAGGGGATCAGTCTGGATGTGCCGGAAGGGGATTTCTTCGCATTCCTCGGGGTCAACGGAGCAGGCAAGTCGACGACGATCAGTTGTCTGACAACACTGCTTCGCCCCACGAGTGGCAAGGCCCGGGTCGCTGGTCATACGTTGGGCAAGGACGATGACGCCATCCGGCGAACCATCGGCGTTGTCTTCCAGGCGGCTTTATTGGATCCCCGCTTGTCAGTACGGGAGAACCTCGTCCTGCGTGCCCGGTTGCACAAGATACCGCGTCAGCGCAGCGCCGCTCGCATCGACGAACTGATCGGGCTTCTGGGAATGAGGACGTTCATGGACCGGCAGTACCGTCATTTGTCCGGCGGGCAGAAGCGCCGGGCTGACATCGCCCGCGCCCTGATCCACCAACCCAGCATCCTCTTCCTGGACGAGCCGACCGCCGGGCTCGATCCCTATGGGCGCGAACAGGTGTGGAAGGCGATCACCGACGTTCGCAACCACGAAGGAATGACAGTTTTTTTGACGACCCACTACATGGAGGAGACCGAACGCTCCGACATGGTCTGTGTGATCGACAAGGGCCAGATCGTGGTCCAGGGCACACCGGCCCAGTTGCGGCGCCAGTACAGCCACTCCGAGCTGAGCGTGCGTCTGATCGACGAACAGGAAGGCATGGGGCGCCTGCTCAGGCTCTTCCCGGACGGAAAGCTGGAGGTTCCCCTCACGCCGAGTGAGCCGTGGCGGCTACCTGTTCAGTCGACCGACCATGTCAAGTGGATCCTGCCCTTTTTATGGGACCAGGTCGAAGACCTCGAATTCCGGCACGGCTCGATGGACGATGTCTTCTTGGAAGTGACCGGGCACCGCGGCGACGACACTGACGAAGAAGAAGCAACCCCCCCCAAGCCGAAGAAGACACCGCGACGGCTGAAGAAGAAGCAGACGGTGACATGAGCTTGATCCTTACTCTCATCGGGCGCAACCTGCGTGTGTTTTGGCGCGACCGGTTGTCGTTGTTCTTTGGCCTGATCTCACCCGGGGTCATGTTCGGCATGTTCGTCCTCTTCTTCCGCAAGGTGACCGCTCAACTGATCGCGGCCAACATCAACAGCAACGGCTACATGCAGGTAACCGTCGACGACGTCTACCCGACCTGCGACGCGTGGATGTTCGCGTCGGTGACGACCCTGGCCAGCTTCACCGGCGCGATCGGGATGATGACCGCCTTCGTTGACGACCGCGCGTCAGGGCGCTTCTCCGACTATCTGGTCGCCCCGATCCGTCGTTGGCGCCTGGGTGTCGCCTATGTCATCTCCACCGTGATCGTTTCTTTCGTTATCTCCGGGGCCATGATGATGTGCGTCAACCTGTGGGCCTGGGCCAGAGACACCCCGATCATGTCAGGGACTCCGCTGTGGCAGTGCCTCGGTGCTGTCCTGCTGTCGTCGTTGGTCTTCTCGTCGCTGAACACGGTGATGATGACGCTGACTCCATCGGTGGGCTCCTTCAACGGGTACGCCCTTGTCACAGGCACGTCCATGGGCTTCCTCGCGTTCGCTTTCGTGCCGCCGGTGTCACTGAGCGACTCGGTGAACAATGTGATCGGCTCGATGCCCTTCGCCCAGTCGGCCGCACTCATCCGCGAACCCGCCATGTCGACGGCGCTGGACCCCTTGCTGTCCAAGATCCCGGACGGATCGGCCCGCGACAGTGTGCATGACATGGTCATGACCGCCCTGGGCTCGAAACTGATCGTGCACGGCCACACGTTGACCCCCACCTTCATCACGATGGTCCTGATTACGATCACCGTCGTCCTGTCGGCGATTCTGATCTGGCGGATGAGCCGCGTCATTCGCTGACCCCGGGCACTGGCCTGATCGGGAGTTGACCCGTTTTCCTGCCTCATCGGGCTGAGGCTCATATGTCGTCCTGAATAATCCGGCGTGGGCAGAATTCTCTGAGCGTTTCCCTGGTGTTCACCTGGGCGCGCCTTGTCAGAAAGGTGGGGTGAATAGCGTGGAGGTGAAGTAAGAATTGAAGGAGCTTCACCGTGAAAAAAACCATCCTGATGGCCGTGATGGCGGCCTTCGCACTGGCACTGTCAGCCTGTGCGACCAATGAGAATTCCTCGTCGAACGATACCGGCAGCCCGGGTTCGACATCGGGGACCTCGAGTCTCACAGGTACGATCAACGCCGGGGGATCCTCGGCCCAGACTGCGGCCCAGGAGGCGTGGAGAGCCGGATTCCAGGCGGCCAATCCCAACGTGACCGTGAACTACGACCCGACCGGTTCGGGCACCGGGCGGACCAATTTCACGTCGGGTGGGTACGTGCTGGCGGGCACCGATGCCGCATTCAGCGCGGACCAGGCGTCTGGTCCCTTCGCCGCGTGCGCGAGCGGGTCGGCGCTGGTCGAGGTACCGGCGTACATCTCACCGATCGCCGTCGTCTTCACCCTGAGCGGGATCACGTCGCTGAACATGGACGCCGACACCATCGCCAAGATTTTCTCCGATCAGATCACCAACTGGAACGATCCGGCCATTGCGGCGCTGAACCCTTCGGCGAGCTTGCCAGACCTGGCGATCACGCCGGTCCACCGCTCGGACGACTCTGGGACCACCCAGAATTTCACCGACTACCTGGCCCAGGCCGCTCCGACCTCGTGGACCTGGCCCTCATCGCAGACCTGGCCCACCACCCTGACCGGTGAAGCGGCCGAGAAGACCCAGGGAGTACGCGAAACGGTCATGGCCACCACGGGCGCCTTCGGGTATATCGACGCTTCCCAGGCCTCGGGCATGGGTTCGGTCTCGGTCAAGGTTGGAGACGCCTACGTCGCGTACTCGTCTCAGGCGGCGGCGGCTGCGGTGGGGCAGTCACCGATCGAGTCTGGACGCGCTCCCACCGATGTGGTCGTCGACCTCGACCGGACCTCGACCAGTACGGGGGTGTACCCGGTGGTTCTCGTGAGCTACCTGGCGGCTTGTCAAACCTATGCCAATGCCAGTGATGGCACGCTGGTGAAGGCCTACTTGGCCTACGTCACCTCCTCTGACGGTCAGCAAGCAGCCGCCGACCACGCCGGTTCGGCACCGATCAGCAGTGATCCCGACCTCGCCGCCAAAGCGATCGCCGCGGTCAATGCCATCTCCTAGGTCCGGCCTGACCTCGTCTCGCCCCGCCGTGGATCCTCCGCACACCCGAGGATCCCGGGGCGAGGCGGTTGCTTCTGGTTCTAAGGAGGAGTCCTAGTGGACACCGCAGTGATGGCGCCCTTACCGCGTCGCGAGCGGGTCGCCGACGTGTCGGCCAAGACCATCGTGGTCGCCGCCAGCGCCGTGGTCGGGCTGGCGCTGGGCGGTGTGGCCGTCTTCCTGGGAATCCAGGGGGCTCCCGCCTGGCTGGCCGACAGCACGCAGCTTCCCCTCAATGCCTCCAGTATCTGGTCGCTCGCCCTGCCGCTGGCCTTCGGGTCCATGTGGGCCGCCTGTCTGGGACTGCTGATCGCGGTGCCTCTGGCTGTCGGGGTCGCCTTGTTCATCACCTGGTACGCGCCCAAGCGGGTGGCGGGGCTGCTCGCAGCGGTGATCGACCTGCTAGCGGCGGTGCCGTCGGTCGTGTACGGGTTGTGGGGGTTGATGGTCGTGGCCCCGATCATGGCCCGGGCGTACTCCTGGTTGGGCGCCCATCTGGGGTGGATCCCGCTGTTCGCCGGACGGCCTTCAGCCAGCGGGCGGACGATCTTCACCGCGGCGGTCATCTTGGCGATCATGGTGATGCCGATCATCGCCGCGATCTGCCGGGAGGTCTTCGGCCGGGTCCCCTCGACCTCGACTGAGGCCGCCGTGGGATTGGGGGCGACCAAGTGGGAGACGATCCGCCTGGCGGTCTTTCCGTTCGCCCGGTCTGGAATCGTTTCCGGTGCCATGCTGGGGCTCGGACGCGCCCTGGGGGAGACCATGGCCACGGCTATGATCATTTCCCCGACTCCGTTCCTGATCAGCGTCTCTTTGACCACCTCGTCGAACCCCAACACCATTGCCGCCTTCATCGCGCAGAACTTTCCCGAGGCCCACGGTGTCCAGGTCAGCGCGCTGGTCGGACTGGGTCTGGTCCTGTTCGCCATCACTTTCGTCGTCAATGCCCTGGCCCGGCGCATCGCCTCAGGAAACGGAGGATCAAAATGAGTCTTGTCTCCATCCCGTCGGCCTATGCGGTGCCGACCCGGCGCAAGATCACCAACCGGGTGGCCGGCGTCGTCATCACTGCCTGTTTCCTGGTCGCCCTGGTCCCGGTCGCGTCGCTGTTATGGACAGTGGTTTCTCGCGGGCTGGCCCGGTTGGACCTGACCTTCTTCACGTCGTCGATGCGCGGGGTCATCTCCAGCGGGGGAGGGGCGATCCACGCCATCACTGGAACGGCTCTCATCACCGGCGCCACCGTGGTGGTATCTGTCCCGATCGGGGTGGCCACGGCAACGTACCTGATCGAATACGGCCAGGGTGTCGTCCCGCGGGTGATCCGCTTCCTGACCGATGTGATGACTGGCATCCCCTCCATCGTG
>WRFP01000044.1 GCA_009778725.1 Propionibacteriaceae bacterium | reverse complement strand
TTTCCAGGCGACCAGAAGGCCGATGCCACGGTGGGTTGGATGGCTGCTCATTGCACTACCCAGCTTATCTCTGTTGGGGACGTGGCAACTAGGCAGATTCCCAGTATTTCAGTTTGTTGCCGTATTTTTGTTTGGAATTGCCATGTGGGACTGGCAACGTTATTTCGATCGTTCTCGGACAATTTTCACAATCCTCGCCTTGTCAGCCGGGTTGATCGTCAGCGGTGCGATTGCTGCGATCATTTCGCGGCCACCTGGTAATGATTTTCAGGTGCAAACTGTTGCCGTATTTTCGTGCATTGTGCTCGCGCTTGCCCTGGTCCAGCTGTATCGCTCAGAACAAACGGTGCTTACGGTCATCCGGGGATGGATGTACGCGGTTGCCATCATCGGGGCACTGACTATTTACCAAAAAATCACGCACAATGCTCCAGCGCTTTCAGGGCCTTTTCCGTCGCCCGCCTATCTGGCCGGGTCGATGGTCGTGGGGACTTTTCTGATGCCAGTCGGCTTCGCGATGGAGCGGGACCGGCGCTTGCGGTGGACCTACCCTGTCATCGCCGTGGTCGCGACCGGAGTGGTGTGGACCACCCACAGAAGTGTTGCTTTCGCCTGGTGCCTGGCCGTGCTGTTGATCTGGGTTGCGGTGTACAGGTGGATTCTGGCGCTGGCGGTGACGGTGGCGAGCGCAGTCTTCGTGGCTGTTTTCCGCTCTGCGGTCCCCTTTCGCTGGACCGATGTTGGCATGGAGCCGCCGCTGGGAAATGCGGTGCACCAACGTCTGGGCGACGCTGCTTGGCGCATTCTGCAGGATTCTCACTTCCTCGGAGTCGGACCGGGCGGGCTGGTGGCCCGCTGGCCGTCCTCGCTCGCGGGGTACCAGGGCCCGTACTCGGCTATCTTGGAGATCGCCAGTCAGTACGGCCTTGCTATCACAGTCGTGATCGTCTCCGCACTGCTGGGAGCCGTGACCTGGAGCGTGCGCCGACTGTGGCAGACCAGGACGATCCCGCTGACTTCGCCGGAACGGGCGCCCGCGTTCTGGCTGATCATCATGATCGTCAGTTCACCCTTCACGACATCGCTCCAGGCTCAGTGGCTAGATTTTCCCTTGTCAGCCCTGGCGATGGCGACGCTGGCGCTACTCGCCCGCCATATCGAGTCACCCAAGGGGCGGGCCTTGTTGTGGTCAGCCGGCCCAAGCGCCGCAGAAGAAACGAGTGGCCCACCAGGTCAGGGCGAAGGCCTCCAACCCGAGTACGGCCACCAGGACAGCGCGACGAAGGTTGTTTTTCCCGCGGGGCAGTTGACCCGAACCGATATCCCCAATGGTGGTGAACAAGGGGAACCAGATCAGCATGGTGCGGGCGACGGAAATCAGCCACACCTGACACGACAAAGCGACGACCTGAACTAGGACCCATCCGCCCTCAGGGATTTTTTTCCTCACAAATGACCAGATCGCGATAGCGAGACCGATGACGAAGGCGGCGATCTCCCACTGGAACATCACCGCAGTCGAGTAGTGCGACGTCCCGATGATGCCGGCGGTGTGTAAGGTTTGGATGACGGCGTTCCACGGCCAGTCGAAGTGCCGGGCCCATCCCAGGTCTTCAGCGCGGAACCAGGTGGTCCAGGAACCGAAACTCACCCGCAAATAGACAACGTACGCGGCGATGACCAGGGCCGGGATGACCATCCACACGGTGGTGGCCAACCGGCGTCTCCAGGTCACACCGCGGGTGCCGAACAGGGCCACCAGGCCCAGGGCGCCAATGAGGAACAACCCTGACACCCGGAACAGGCAGGCGGCCGCGGCCAACCCGGCCGCCCATCCCCAGCGCCCGCGCTTGGCGTACCAGAAGGACCAGAAGGCGAAGGCACTAAAGATTGCCTCAGTGTACGGGACGAACGTGAAGACCGTCATCGGGGCGAAGGACCACACCCACACGGCGACTGCTCCGGTGACTTGGCCACCGGCCAGCCGGTAGAGGGCCCAGGCGGCCATCCCGGAACCGACCAGGGAGATGATCACCCCGGCGGCGACAGGAGGAATCCCGACCAGCGAGAATCCGGCCAGGAGCAGCGGGAGCCCGGGAAAGAAGGCAGTTTGAGTCAGGCTCGTGTAGCCGTGCTGGGACACTTCGATGAAGTGGACCACATCCCACCGGGTGAGCGCCTGGGCGAGCGACCACCCGTTGGACCACACCACCACGAGCAGGACGATCACCAGCACCAGCCGCGAAGCCAGCCACCCTTGGACGGCCACCCGTGGGGCTTGGACTTCAGAAAAGAGGGCTCCGCACCCCCATATGGGCACCCTGGCCCCATCGCCACCGCTCAACAGACGTCCAGTCTGCCTTCGCGTTGTCGCTGTGCCCATGGCACCCATCTGGTGGCGCTCGCTACGCAAGCGATCGGTGGATTTGGGCTTAGCGGGAATCGTGGGAGGAGGGGGATCGTGAGTGATCGTCGTGGCGGCGGCGGTGCCCTCGGGGGTTGGGGTGCAGGGGGTTGGCGAAATCGGCGTTCCCGGGGTCACGGGGGTGTCTTGGGTGGCGGGTGGGTTGCAGGGTGTGGGTGTGTCGGAAGTCACGGAACTGTCAGCACGCTCTTAGGACACGGCCAGGGGTGGCGAGGCCGACACCGGTGACGCGGACGCAAGCACCGGTGAGGCAGGCAAGGCCGAGACTTCTTCTACGCGTTGGGCCGGGGGCTGTTTGGCCAGACAGTCTCGTACCACCCGGCTCATGACCCAAATGGTGGCGGCGATGCGGATCAGGATCGCGAGGACGTAGATCCAGGGGGTGGACGGTGCTCCCAGGGTGAGATTGGCCCCGCGTAAATACATCCAGATGACGACGAAGTAGATCAGCTCCGAAGCGGTGAAGATACTCAGATCCAGCACTTTTGGCCTGGCCAGGACGATCAGGGGGAGGACCCACAAAACGTACTGCGGAGAGTAGACCAGATTGCCGACTATCATGACGGTCACGGCGAGATACGCGATCTGCGCGGCGGTCGGGGTTTTCGGGGCGAAGTAGATCAACAGTGCCAAACCGACATAGCCCGCAATCATGATGACGCGCGACCAGATGCTGGCACTGCCCAGGTTGATGCCGGTCAGGGTCAGGGCGTACCAGATCGATCCCAGATCAGCCCCTCGGCTGGCGTAGTTGAAGCTGTAGAAGTACTCCCAGCCGGTCAGGCTCGTCACCATGACAGGCAGGTTGACCACCACCCAGGTGACGAGGGCGACGCCCGCCATCTTCAGCCAGGACTTCAGGGTGGCACGGGTGCGCCAGGCGTCCGGGCGCACGCAGAGTACTGCCAGTGCGCCCACGATGACCAGCGGGTAGAACTTGGAGGCGATGGCCAGCCCCCACCACAACCCTGCGGTGATGGGTTTGTCCCGGACCCAGGATGCCAGCCCCGCCAGCGTCAGCGAGACGACCAGGAGGTCCCAGTTGATCAGGCCGGTGGTCCAGATGGCGGGGGAGATGGCCACAGCCATGGCCAGGATGGGGTAGTTGGGAGCGATCTTGAGAACCGACGCCACCAGCCACAGCAGGCACAAGAACAGCCCCACCGCGTTGACAGCGAAGTAGATGTTGGCGTTGTTGAGGACTTGTTGTCCGTCGGCACTGGGGTTCAGCATGGCTCCGAAGATCTGCGAGATCCCACTTGCGAGGGTGGCGAAATAGCCTGTGAGAACGGGATATTCCCAGCTCATGCTGAAGTACGGCACAGAGCCGGTGCCCTGACCCCGGCTGAAGAACAAAGCAGTGATGTCGGAGTAGCACATCCACCCGAACCGGTTGGGGGAATCCGTGGGCACCGACTGCCGGCACGGCGACTGGCGCAGCATGCAGACAACCCATGACAAGGTGGCCAGCGCGTAGGCCCAGGCGTGGGACATCCGGGCGCCGTGACTGCCCATCGGACCCGACAGGCGCCGGGTCAGCATCATGCGGGCTTTGTCGGCCAGCCACTCCCTGCTCCCAGGCCTGGCCCACCGTGCCGAGGGGCGGGACGGATTGGTTGTCAGATTAGCCATAGATGTCCTCCACCGTGGCGACCCGCCGCGGCGGCTTGCGTGTGACTCCGTCCCCCAGGACGTACGACTCAATGATGTGGTTCCAGCCACATTCAGGGCAGACTTCGACGACGTAGACGCTGAATTCCCCGTACTCGTTCTCCATCTCGGCCAACTCTTCCTCGGACTTGATGCGTCCGGAATACTGGCCCAATTGGTCGCCGAAAGCGTAGTTGAGAGTGATCAGCCGCCCGCAGTTCCGCACCGGACAGCGCCGGTTGGTCAACACACCGTGGTGGAGGGCGGCCCGTACCAGTAAAGGATCCGCATCGAGGGACTCGTGGCTCACCATCGTGCGCAGGGCACCTTGAAGTTCCTCCAGAGTATGACGGCGCTGGAGACTGTAGTCAACGCTCTTCCTCTTCGACCACATGGAACAAGCCTATGCGTTCACTTCCACATAGTCATGAGGATGAAAGACACTGCGATCAGACCCATGCCGATGAGGATGTTCCAGGGACCCATCGCCGCCATGAAGCCGATGCTCCCTCCGGCGATATTGGCCACGACGATCCACGCCACACCCAGCAGAATGGTGATGATGAACAGTGGCGCCACCCACCGGCGTTCGCCGGGACGACCTTTGCGATCCTTGTCACGTTGGACATCGGCTACCTGTTCGAGCCGGCGCAGTCTCCTCTTCTCGGCTGCCTCGGGTCGAATTCGTGATTCGGGCACCGGTCCACCGCCTTTCTCGTATTGCGTACCAGTAAAGAATACGCTGTCCTGCCGACAAATTTCTTGTCGGCATTTCTCATGGGCTCACCGTAGCGTGTGTTCAGTCCTTTAGTGTGGTCCGGTCGTGGTGCTGGTGGGCGAGGACGACGAGGTGGGTGTGGTCGTACTCGTCGGGGTCGGTGACGCTGACATCGTCGGGAAGGGTGTGGCGACCAGGATCGTGACCTGGCTGTCTTTGGCCACCACGGACCCCACGTCGGGGATCATCTCGACGACAGTGCCTTCGGTGCTCGAGGACTCTTGGGGTACAACGAGGATGTTGTCGTTGGAGAACCCGAGGGAACCCAGCTCGATCATGGCCTTGTCCCGGGTGTATCCGATCAGATTGGGCAGCGTGACCTGGCCTGTGGCGTAGTACACGGTGATGAGTTGGTCCTTGGTTGCCATGGACCCCGCGGCGGGATCGGTGCTCAAGACCGTGCCCGCGGTGTCAGTGGGGCCCTCGGTCGGTGCCGGCTGGGCAGTCACATTGGTAAAGGTCTTCTTCAACGTGGACGTGGCGTCGTCGGTGGTCTGTCCGACCACATTGGGGACCGTGAATTTCTGCGATCCGAGATTGACCTTGATCGTCACCGAGGATCCTGGGTCGACCATAGTCCCGTCCGGGGGGTCCTGCTCGGTCACGGTGCCAGCCGTGGCATCGTCCTCGCCATAGAAGGTCGAAACGATGGCCTTCAAGTTGCGGCTCTCGATCGTTTGGACAGCGTTCTGTTGGTCCATCGAGAGCACCCGGGGGACCGAGATCAGGGTCGTCGGGGTCGCGCCACCCAGTGGCTGGCCGTTGTTGCGATTCAGGGCGTACACCACTCCTGTTGTCACCAGGGCGATGACCAGAATCGCCGCTACCACGATGCCGATGGTCCGCCCGAGGTGGCTGGGCTGTTCCTCCTCCTGGGTGGCGAGGGCGCGCGCGGGAAGCGGGGCCGCCTTGGCGGTGGCTGCGGTGGGCATGACCTGGGTCTTGTCGGGGCTGTCCATGACTTCGGTCAGTGCCTCGTCGTCGCCTGGGGGAGGCACCACCGCCTGGACTTTCTGGCCTGCCAACAACCGGCCGATGTCCTCGTACATGTCGTGGGCGGTCTGGTAACGGTCGGCCGAATTCTTCGCCAGGGCCTTCAAGGTGATGGCGTCCATCTGGGTCGACACCAGCGGGTCGACCTGAGAGGGAGGTACGGGAATGGCCCGGACGTGCTGGTAGGCCAGCGACACGGGGGAATCGCCTTCGAAGGGCGGCTTGCCGGTCAACAACTCGTACAGCAGGCATCCCGTGGAGTAGACGTCGGAGCGCCGGTCGACTGTCTCACCGCGGATCTGCTCGGGGGAGAGGTACTGCGGGGTGCCGATCACCGAGGCCGTCTGAGTCATCGACGCGGCGGTGTCGGACACTGCCCGGGCGATGCCGAAGTCCATCACCTTGACCTGGCCGTTGTTGGTGAGCATGACGTTGGCGGGTTTGATGTCGCGGTGGATGATGCCGTGGCGGTGGGAGTAGTCGAGGGCGTCGAGGACGCATTGGGTCAGTTCCAGGGCCTTGATGGGCTGGATTTTGCGCCCGTCGTGGAGAATTTCACGCAGGGTGTGGCCCAAGACGAGTTCCATCACGATGTACGGGATCATCAATCCGCTGGCCTCGTCGAAGGACTCGCCGGTGTCGAACACGGACACGATATTGGGATGGTTGAGACCGGCTGCTGCATGGGCTTCGCGCCGGAAGCGTTCCTGGAAGACGGGATCGCCCGCGAGGTCGGCTTTCAACCGCTTGATGGCGACATCACGTTCCAAACGGGTGTCGCGCGCGCGACGCACTTCGGCCATGCCGCCTCGCCCCAGAAGGGGGCCCAGCACATACCGGTCACCTATCACGTTGTCGCTCATTGTCGTCCTTTCCCCAAAGTGGGTTGAACTTGGATACATGCGTACCGGTGGAATAGCGCAGACGAAGAAAACTCGTCCTGCCGCGTGGTGGCCAGCACGTGGTGTGGCGACGTACCACTATTGTGACGCTGATTGCTGAGAAGATGCTGAAAACTCATCGGCTGGCTTGGAGCACCTCCTTGGCCACGGGAGCAGCGTTGGCGCCGCCCCACAGGCTGACCGGAGTCTTTTCGTCGCGCTGGAGGAAAACCGACACCACGATGTCTGGGTTGAGGGCGTAGCAGACGAACCACGCGTAATTAGGGTTGTCTGCGTCGGTCTGGGAGGTGCCCGACTTACCGCCGACAGTCACGCCGGGGATGCGTGCGGCAGTGCCCGTCCCGTTGGCCACGACCTGGACCATCATGTCCTGCATGGACTGGGCAGTCGACGCGGACACGACGGGGGTGACCTTGTTCTGGTGCTCGTAGAGAACGGACAGGTCAGGGGCGCGGACTTCCTGGACGAGGTACGGTTCGGCCTGCTGACCCCCGTTGACCAGGGTAGCCACGACCATCGCCATCTGGAGTGGGGTGGCGGCAACGTCGTACTGGCCGATGGAACTCATCATCAACTGGGCACTGTCCAAACTGGCGGGGAAGGTGGAGGCGACTCCGCCGACCTCTGGCAGTTGTGGGGAGCCGAAACCGAATTTTTGGGCCTCGTCTCTGACCGTGGTGGCGCCGAGGGCGACTCCGAGGTTGGCGAAGGCCGTGTTGCACGACAACTGGAGCGCCCGGGCCAAAGTGACCTGGGTGTTGCCGCAGTCGGAGGAGTTGGACAAGGTGCTGGTGGAGCCGGGTAGCTGGACCGAACTCGGGGTGTCGATCATGGTGTCGGGGGTGTAGCCCTTCTCCAGGGCGGCCGAGGCGACGATCAGTTTGAAGGTTGAGCCGGGCGGGTAGATTTCGCGGGTGCTGCGATCGGTCATCGGGTTCGATGGATCTGTTGTCAGTTGCTGCCAGGAGGTCTGGACGGCTCCCAGGTCGTGGGAGGCCAGCAGGTTGGGGTCGTAACTGGGGGAGGTGACCTGGGCGAGGACCGCGCCGGTGTGGGGGTCCATGGCCACGATCGCCCCGTCGTACCCCTGAAGAGCCTTGGCGGCGGCCTGTTGCAGGGTCGGCGAGATGGTAGTCACGACGGAGGCCCCCTGTGGAGTTCGCCCGCTCGTGGTGTCGATCAGGTTCTGCAGCCATTGGGAGGTACTGGAGCCGACCAAGTACGAGTTGTACGAATTCTCGACCCGGGTGGAGCCGTAGATGTAGGAGTAGAAACCGGTGACCGGGGCGTACAGCGGTCCGTTCGCATAGACCCGCTGGAAGGAGAAACTCGACTGATCGGTCGATGGGACCGAGTCGGCGATCACGGTGTCGCCTGCCAGGATCTGGCCGCGGTGAACGTCAAATTCTGCTTGTCGGGCACGGACGTTGTAGGGATTGGCTTCGAGCGAACTCTGCCGGCCCAGGTCGATGTAGGTCAGGTTCGCCAACAGGGCGAACACCATCAGGGCTGAGAACACCGAGACGTGGCGGATTTGCTTGTTCAATCCATCCCCCTTCCGAAATAGTCGTCATCCTCCGGGTCATGCGGCGCCGGTGCAGTCGGTGCGGAGGTGGTCGGTCCTGGAGCGGTTGATCCTGGAGTTCTGGGTCCTGGATCGACCGTTGTGGGAGGTACGGGTGTCGCGGGAGGTACGGGTGTCGCGGGAACTCCTGGTGCCTTGAGGGGTACAGGTGCGGTGGAGGGTACAGGTGTTGCGAGTGACGCTGGTGTTGCTGGTGTTGCTGGTGAGGCGGGCGAGGCGGGCGACGTGGGTGACGTGGGTGAAGCAGGCTTCGGCGGAACTGAGGGCGCCGCAGGAACCAGAGGTGTCCCTGGTGTCCCTGGCGCGGGTACGGGGACGATCTGGGTGAGCTCATCGTTGCCGGTCCACCCGTCCTCGTCATGGACGACATTTCCGCTGGCTCCCAGGCGTACCTGCTGGGCGGCGATGGGCAGGACCGGCCGGATGGCGCCGGTCCCGATCTGGGCCAGTTCCCGGGTGCTGAAAACCTGGGTGAATTCCTCGCCCAGAGCTGTCACACCCTCAGGGCCCACGGCCGCCTCATGCTGGGGCCGGCGCGCCTGGTTGGAGATCACCAACAGCGCGGCGACCAGAATCCAGTTGGCGATCATGGACGAGCCGCCCTGGGACATGAATGGGGTGGTCAGCCCGGTCAGGGGGAGCAACCGCGTGACCCCGCCGATGATGGCGAAGGTCTGGAGCAGGAAGGCGAAGCTGAGACCGGCGGCGAAGAGTTTGACGAAGACATCAGTGGCCACCAGGGAGGTTTTCAAGCCCCGGAAGACCAGCAGGCCGTACAAGACAATGATCGCCATCAGGCCGACAATACCGATTTCCTCACCGATGGCGGCGGAGATCATGTCGGAGGAGGAGAAGATGATCAGGTCGGGGCGTCCCAGCCCCCAGCCGGAGCCCAGCAGGCCGCCATGCGACAGGCCGAACTGGGCTTGGATGATCTGGGTGGCGTCGTTGGGGTAGTCGAACGGATGCAGCCAGAAGTCGATGCGCCGCTGCACATGCCCGGCGAATTTCAGGACGAAGGCGCCGCCGGCACCGAAGAGGATCAGGCCGAGGATGATCCAGGAAACCCTGGCGGTCGCCACGTAGATCATCATGACGAACAGCCCGAAGAAGAGCAGCGACGTGCCCAGGTCGTTTTCGAAAACCATGATGGCCAGGGACAACACCCACATCAACATGACCGGTCCCATGTCGCGCATCCGGGGCAGTTCGAGTCCCAGGATCCGTCGGCCCGCCAGAGCCAGCACTTCCGTCTTGTCAGCCAAGTACGCCGCGAAGCTGGCCGCGAGCACGATTTTCGCGATCTCAGCGGGCTGGAAGGAGAAGCCGCCCACGCTGATCCAGATGCGTGAGCCGTAGACCTCGGTGCCCAGATGCGGGACCAGCGGCAGCAGCAGGAGCAGGAAGCCCAGGGCCGACAGCAGGAACGGGTACCCCTTCAGCCGCCGGGGGTCTTTCACCAGGAATACGATGACGAGCAGAAGCGCCACCCCGATCACCAGGGCGATGAACTGGTTTCCCAGCATGGGTGAACTGCCACTGGTGAGGTCGATGCGGTGCAGGGTGGCCAGCCCGAGGCCGGTCAGCGCCAGTGTGATCGGCAGGATGACCGGATCCGCGTACGGAATGGCGATCCGCGCGCCGACGTGGAGCAGCACGCCCAGCCCGTACCAGCAGATCGCCAGGAGCGGCCACTGCGAGGGCAAAGCGTTGTCGCGGAACAAGCCGGTCAGGAGATAGCCCGCGAAACCGATCGACTGTCCGAACAGGATCATGATCAGTTGGGCTGCTCCCCGGATGCGGTATCCCTGGATGGTCCCGGCCATGGATCAACACCCGTCCGGGGAAGGCGAGGCGTCTGGGGGACGCTGGGCCCGGCTGGCGAGGCACTGGGCCGACTTGGACTGGAGTTCAGTGACCGTGGCGCGAGCTTGGCTCAGCCGACCGTCGCTCCCGCGCATGGTCCCGGTCACATTGTCACTCCAGGAAATGGGCAGGTCCGACAGCAAGATGTCAGTTTTTTCGAACACATGTGAGGTGCTGAATCCCGCGACGGTTCCAGGCAACCCCTGGTAGATGGCCACATAGCCCTGGTCGGCGCCGACATAATACTGTGACGACATGTAGGCGTACACCCCCCAACCGGCTCCCCCCAAGACCACGAGGATGGCCAGGACGATCAGGAGGATCCCGGCGCGCGGGCGTCGCTTGGACGGGCTGTAGCGCCTGGTCTCCTGGTCGTCCTTCAGCCGCCGGTGTCTCGCGGGGGTCAAGGTGGTGGTCTCGTCCTCGGGCAGGTCAGCCGCGGGCTCGTCTTTGGCGGACGGCTTCAACCGCTCCAGCAGGGAGATGATGGCCGGATCGGCGGCGGCGCCCAACAATCCAGAGGTGGTGTAGGTGGGGCTCAGCAACACATCTTGGACCGTCGACTCGACCGACAGTACAGCGGTGTTGTCGTCATCGGTCTGCGTCGGTTCGGTGGTTTCGGCCACGGTCTGGTGTGGTTCGGTGGTCTCGACAACAGTCTGTGTCGGTTCGGTGGTCTCGACAACGATCTGATGTGGTTCGGTGGTTTCGACCACGGCCTGCTCTTCGGCGGCTGGCGTGGGCTGGTCCTGATCGGAAGTCTCGTCCTCCTCTGCGACCACATCGGCGATCAAGATAGTGATATTGTCGCTGCCCCCAGCGGCGTAAGCCAGCTTGACCAGGGTGTCCATCGCTTCTTTGGGGTCCGGAAGGTTGAGCGCGGCGGCGATGACGACATCGTCGACCAGGCCGGACAATCCGTCGGAACAGAACATCAGCCGGTTGCCGGCCTCGACATCGCAGGTGAGATAGTCGGGGTTGGCTTCCACCTGTCCGTTGAGGACCCGCAGCAGCAAGGACCGGTGGGGATGGTTCATGGCCTGGCGCTCGTCCAGCCGGCCCTCGTCGATCAGGGACTGGACATAGGAATGGTCGTGGGTGATCCGGCGCATGGTCTGCTCGGCCAGGATGTACCCCCGAGAGTCGCCGATGTGGACGACATTCATCGTGTGGCCGTCGAAGATCCCCCCGCAGATGGTGGTTCCCATGCCGTCCAGGTCGGGGTTTTTCGCGACCAGTCTGGCCAGGTCCGCGTTGGCGCGGGTCACGGCCCTTCTCAGAACGTCGAGAGCTTCGGGACCGGTCGCGGACGTGGACCCGACGCTGCACAGATCCCGGATGACCAGGGCCGAGGCGAGGTCTCCTCCTGCCGCACCACCCATCCCGTCGGCGACGAACAGGGCCGTGGACGAGACATAGCCGGAGTCCTGGTTGGTCTTGCGGACCAACCCGATCTCACAGTGGGCAGTGGTACGAAGAGTCAGCGTCACCTCACGTCTCCAACCTCATCTGGACGTCTCCGATCCTGATGGTGTCGTCGACTGAGACGATAGTGGGGTCAGCAATGCGCTGAGAGTTGACATAGGTGCCATTCGTACTGCCCAGGTCTTTCAGAACCCAGGTGCCGTCATCGCGGTGGCTGAGCAGAGCGTGGGTCGAGGAGACATAGTCGTCGTCGAGGACCAGTTCACAGGTTTCGGCCCGTCCGATGCGGACTTCGGGAACGAGTTGGAGCCGGTCTCCCGCGTGGAGGCCTGAGTCGATGGCCAGCACCCACGGCTCCTTGCGCCGCTTGTGGGGCTGTGTGGCGGGCGGGCGAACATCGGGCTGGGGGCCCTCAACAGTCTTGCGCGAGGACTTTTTCTGCCTTCGTCCGACCATGTCGGCATTCACCACCGCCGCGATCACTACGATGAACAACCACAAGATCGTCAGGAAGGCGATTTTGAGGATGAGGACGGTGAATGCTTGCACATCAGCTCCCGGACGGAGCATAGACAAGCATCTGTGTCTTGCCTACGTCGATTCGTGAGCCATCCCCCAACTCCGCTTCTTGCACTTTCCGGCCATCGACCAGGATGCCGTTAGTCGACTTCAGATCGATGATCTTCACCGACAAGGACGTGCCGGACCCGGTGACCACGAACTGGGCGTGGATGCGCGAGATCCCCGGATCGTTCACGCGCAGATCGGCATCGGCTCCGCGCCCGATGGTGAACCCCGGAGGGGTCAGTGGATGACGGACCCCGTTGACCTCCAGGACGAGGTTGGCCGCGCGCAGGGCGCCTGGGGCACTGGGGGGACTGTCCACCTCGGCCATCGTTTCCGAAGCCACGGTGAAACGGCCCACCGGCAGGTCGGGGCGCTCTTCCAACTGGATGGAGATCGGCCCGTTAAAGATATAGTCATGCTCGGCTGCGTACTCTCTCAAATCCGAGGTGATCTCGGCCACCATGGTCTTGGAGTACGGGAAAAGTCTGGCGTAATCGTGCTTTGACAGTGATATTAAGAAATCGTTGGGCACCAGTCGTTTGTCGTGGCCCAGGATCTGGGCCTTGGAATCGAGTTCCTTGCAGAGTTGGTGGGTGATCTCGACAGGCTGCACGTCCCCTTTGAATGCGCGCGCGAAAATCCCTCCGACAGCGCCCTCAAGCTTCTTCTCCGCTTGAGAAAAGATTCCCATCAACGAGCCTCCTTCCAGGACACCACACACTGAGATTCCATCGTTCATCCTACCGAATGCACTTGCCGTGTCGTGACAGTGAACCGCTGGGAGTCGTTTGTTTGCGTTGTCGGTCAGCCCAGGCGTGGCTCGGGGGTACTGATGAGGTCGTGTGAACGGGGTCAGGACCTGGTATCGATTACGTCTGCGCGCCCTGGACCCGTGAGATTCCGGCGGCGGTGGACTGCACTGCGGCGGCCACCAGGTCCAGCCGGATAGAAGAGGTGTGCCCGGACACTGAGACCGCACCCACCACCTGGTGGTTGGCACCGAAGATCGGCGCCGCGCAACAACTGGTTCCTACTGCTTGTTCCTGGTGGTCGAAGGCCAGTCCTGTGCGCCGGATCTTGACCAACTCGGCTCTCAGGCGCGCCTCATCGGTGATGGAATTGGTCGTCAGCCGGGGCAGGCCGCGGGCGATCACCTCGTCGACCACCTCGGGCGGAGAGAAGGCCAGAATGGCCTTGCCGACTCCGGTGACGGTCGGGGGAAGACGCCCTCCCACCCGCGAGCGCAGTCGCGGCGGGGGTGAAGGCCGGATGATGTCCAGGTAGACAACCTCGCAGTTGTCCATCACAGCCAGGTGGGCTGCTTGTCTGGTGGCGTTCGACAGGTCGGCGAGGAAACAGGCCGCCGACTCGCGCAACCCGCGTTGGTACAGCGCCAACTGGCCCAGCTCAAAAAGCTTCAGGCCGAGGCGGAAGCGTCCGTCGAGGGTTTGTTCGAGGATGCCCAACCCTGTCAGTTCGCCGGCCATCCGGTATGCGGTGGAACGGGGAAGTCCCGACCGGCGGGCCAATTCGGCCGCAGTCAGTTCCCGGTCGCGTGACTGAAAGACCGACAGCAGAGCGAAAGCACGTCCTACGCTGCTTACCGCGGGGTCGATCTGGGTCACCATGACGCGACAGTAGCACCCCGGCAACATGTGGTTTGGTGGGTGTCTCACTAGGTGAGAATGGTGGTGTCCCGTGTAATGAGACATTGGGGTTGTTGAGTGAGTGCTCGCCAGTTCACAATGGCAGAAATACGGCACAACCGTTGGCTCACAGGGGGCTGTGAAAGATAGTCATGTGTGAGCGAAGTTTCCTTGGTGTTTCCTACTGTCACGACAGGATAGGTACTCAGCGGGGAGGCAAGCCAGTACGGGGGTTGACCCACAGTCGACCGCCTTCGCATCGACGCCGTCGTCTTCAAGAGCTGAGCTCCCCGGTACGGCGGATCGATCCAGGTGGCTCGTCGCGGGAATGCGGGGTTGACGCCCCGCGTCCAACACATCGGAAGAGTCTTGATGAGGAGGCTTTGAATGTCCACAGGTGAAGACCATTCACAAAAGATCGAACGCGTGGCGACAACGCTGGCCACGGCGTACACGACCAAACAGGCTATCCGCCCACCCGTAGAAACCGATCCGGATCTGACGATCAACGACGCGTACGCCATCCAGTTGCGCCAGATCGAGGCCCGCCTTGACGCTGGTGGAGTGATCAAGGGCTACAAGGTTGGGCTCACCTCCAAGGCGATGCAGAACATGCTCGGGGTCAACCAGCCTGACTACGGGCACCTGATGGCCGACATGTTCCACCTTGACCACATGCCCATCCAGGCCGCCGACTACCTCCAGCCGAAGGTCGAGCCTGAAATCGCCTTTGTCATGGGCAAGGAATTGTGCGGGCCTGGGGTCAATGTGGCTGAGGCCATCCACGCCGTGGACTTCGTCCTGCCCTCCCTGGAGTTGATCGACTCCCGTGTCGCCGACTGGAAGATCAGCATCGTCGACACCATCGCAGACAACGCATCTTCCGCCGGAGTCATCCTGGGCTCCAAACCCGCCTTGCTGACATCGTTGGACCTCACCAAGGTCGGCTGCAATCTTTCCGTCAATTCCCAGATGATTGGCTCCGGTGTCGGCTCGGCCGTCCTCGGATCGCCGCTGAACGCCCTGGTCTGGTTGTGCAACACCTTGGGAGAGCAGGGCATCTCCTTCAAGCCCGGCGACGTCATTCTGCCGGGTTCCATCACCGTTGCCCAAGAAGTACGAGCGGGGTCCGTGGCCCATGCCGAGTTTTCCGGACTGGGGTCTGTGACCGCGGTCTTTGTCTGAAAGGAAGAAACACCATGACAAAAG
>WRFP01000043.1 GCA_009778725.1 Propionibacteriaceae bacterium | reverse complement strand
GATCCGGTTGGCCAGCAGAGCCTGGTAGACGGCATCGTTCATGTTGCCCGAATTGGTCGGCATCGCCGCACGGGGAAGAGCAGTCGGCATATCGTTCACGTTGAGGAAGGTTACCCGCTAGGTCCGACAAAACCAGGCTGTCTCTCCTCGTGTTCGCTATCAGCACAGCCGTCCCGCGTGAACTGAAGCCTAAGAAAACTCAAGTCTCAACCACAACCAGAGAGTGGACCGGCGCAGCACTCACTCTGCAGGGGGAGCCGGTGGCATCAGAACCGAAGCGACGTCGACCACCGCCCCGTTCGTGTCGGTGACCTTGGCCCGTACGACAACCGAGTCCAGGGCCTTCGACTGGCGAATCTGGGACATCCACTCGGCCAGATGGTTGTGTTCTTGCATGTGCTGGAGTTCTTGCTCAGCCGTCGTGCCGTTCTCCTGGGCCTTGTGGAAGATGAAGTTGGTCAGATCCTCCTGGTTGACCGTGGTCTTGACCTCGTCGGCCAGTTTGGACAGCAGGATCTCGGCCCGGATCCCGCGCTCGACCGAGGCATGGGTCCGTTCGGCAAACTCTTCGGCGGTGGTGGCCAGCGGGTCGCCCATCTGCGCCAGGTAGTCTTCCAACGTCGCCCCCATCGACTTCAGTTGCTCGGTCAGCTGGGCGGTGCGCGAGGTCACCTCGTCGTTGACAATGCCGTCCGGGACGTCGAAGGGCGCCATGTCCAGCATGGTGTCCAAGATCTTGGTACGTGCCGATGACAGTTGGTCGAACACCCCCATCTGCTGGACCGACTTTCTCAGGTCGGCCAACATGTCGTCGGCGGAGTCGAACTGCGAGACCATCTGGGCGAATTCGTCGTCCACCTCAGGCAGGGTACGCTGCTGCACCTTGGTCACCGTCACGGCGACGTCGGCCAATTCTCCTTCGTGCTGGCCACCGGCGAGCGTGGACACAAAGGTCCTCTCATCTCCGGCCTGGCAGCCTGTCACCGCCTCATCCAGACCCTCGAGCATCGCACCGGAACCGATGACGTACGTCAGACCCTCGGCTGTGCCGTCGGGCAGGATCTCTCCGTTCTGCGTGGCCACCAGGTTGATGTGCACCTGGTCGCCAGCTTCGGCTGCCCGGTCCACGTCGGCGGCCTCGGCAAAACGCTCCTTCAAAATTTCGACCCGTGCGGCAACCTCCTCGTCGAGGTCCTTGATCGGAGCAACCGTGACGTCCAGCGTGGAGAAATCGGGCAGATCGAAATCAGGAACAATGTCGACTTCGGCGGTCAATTCGACATCCTGGCCGTCCTCCAGAGTCGTCAGCTCGATCTCCGGGTGGCCCAGGGGCGCCAGGGAGTGCTCTTCCAAGGCTTGGGCATAGATGTCAGGCAGCATCGCGTTGATGGCTTCGCTGACCACAGACATTCGTCCCACACGGGCGTCGATCATTCCCGGTGGCACGTGTCCCTTGCGGAAGCCGGGGATGGACACCTGACTCGCCAGATCACGATAGGCCTTGTGAATGGCGGGGTTGAGATCGGCGAAAGGAACGACAATTGTGAGCTTAGCTCGCGTGGAACTGAGCTTCTCGACTGTGCTGGGCAAGGCGAACTCCTGAACTAGGGATGGTCAGTGACCGGCAAACGGCAACCGGAGCCAATGGTACCGGTATCCGCCCTCCCGAGAGAAACTATCCGCCCTACAGCGAATGGCTGCTCACAAACGCGGCTGCCTCCACGGCGACTTGCTTCGCCTCGCCGGTGGCGCCCACCAGGACAGTGACACCCATCAGGCCCAGGGTATGGGCCATCGGCGGGCCCACATGGCCGGTGACGACAACCTCGACGTGGTGGTCGCGCATGAAGGTCACGATCCGCGCGTGATGGGAACCGTGGGAGGTGTGTGCGGGGTGAGCAGGAGCGTCAGGGGCCGCCTGCTCGGCAGCCGAGGGCTGGTCATGGCTGAGATCCCACCGTACCTCGATTTCTTCCCAGGAGAGGATCTTCGAGTCCTCCACCTCGGCAACGGCCATGGAGTGCGCGCGTCCCAGGCCCTCGCCCACGAGGTTTCCAACGATATTGACAGCAATAATCATGGAGACATTCTGCCATCATTGCCTCACGAGCGGGAGATGGAACAGCTCAGGCTGCTTCGGCCAGTTCCCAGTGCTGCCGGACCGATTCCAGCCCGACTCGCTCCAGATGCCGGACTTTGGCCACGGTCAAACCCAGTTCCTCGGCGATGTCCTTGCGAGTACGGGGGTGTCCGTCCCAGCCGGCTCTCATGCGCAGGATCTGGCTCTGGCCTGGTGGTATCTGTTCCAGGGCACGGGTCAGGCCGTGACGGGTGTCCACCTTGTCATAGGTGGACGAACTGGCCACATCTTCGACCTCGATCTGCTCGATCGGCACCCACACATGGTGATTGTTCTTCCTCACGGCGGAGCGAATCCACATCCCCGCGTACGGACCAAAGGGCCCCTTGCGCCAGTCGTATCGCAGGACGGCATGGTGCAAGGCCACGCACCCCTCCTGGAAGAGATCGGAAAAGGGCACTCTGCGCAGTCTCGCGGCCTGGCGGGCTATCACCGCGACCAGGCCGAGGTGGGCCAAGATCAGATCCTCCTTGGCCTGGCGTCCCTGGTCGACCAACGCAGTCAATTCTTGTTCAGAAGCAGAGATGGTCTCCTGGGCGCCATCCAGGATCTCCTGGGCCAACAGCCCGGCCTCGATCTGCTTCGCACGGTGGATATCACGGTTCATCTGCTCAATGTTCATATCACTACTGTGGCCGCCTGACGGGCTCAACGCCTGCGTATGCACAGGAAACCAGCGGACCACATCTGGACAACACCACATTTGTGACCGACCTCACAGGCGCTCCCTGACCGTCTGAACACGCCAGATCGGGTCAGTTTCTGCGCTGCGGAGGCTGTCTGATGGGATGAGAAGATGCCCGTAGACTCGTCCCATGGCTGGTTTCATCAACTCCGAGGACCTCGAGGAGGTTCGAACGCGGGCCAGGATCGACGACGTCGTCTCCAGCTATGTCACGCTCAAGCCAGCCGGAGCCGGCACGTTGAAAGGGTTGTGCCCCTTCCACGATGAGAAGACCCCCAGCTTCCAGGTCACTCCGGCTCGCGGGTTGTACTACTGCTTCGGCTGCGGCAAGGGCGGCGACACCGTCAATTTCGTTCAGGAAATCAACAATCTTTCCTTTCGAGAGGCGGTGGAGTTCCTGGCCGACAAGTACGGCGTCCATTTGCGGTACAGTGACGAAACCCAACCAGTCGGCCTCTCGCGCACCCGTTTGTTCGACACCAACGCGGCTGCTGCCCAGTTTTTCGCCGACAGTCTCCGCACGCCTGAGGCAACGCCAGGCCGCGAATTTCTCAAGCAACGCGGCTTCCCCCCGGAAGCAGCCGAACGGTTCTCAGTCGGCTTCGCCCCCCGCTCAGGGCGCGACCTGGTCAATCATCTGAGAGCCAAGGGCTTCCGCGACGACGAACTGATGGAAGCCGGGCTGATGCGCAACGGTGGCTGGGACTTTTTCCGCGGCCGGGTCGTCTGGCCCATCCGCGACGCCGGCAAGGGGGTGCTCGGTTTCGGAGCCCGGCGTCTGTTCGACGACGACCGGATCGCGGCCAAGTACATCAACACCCCCGAGACACCCATCTACAAGAAATCCCACGTCCTCTACGGCCTGGACCTGGCCCGTATTGCCATCGGGTCGAAATCCCAAGCTGTCATCGTGGAGGGATACACCGACGTCATGGCTTGTCACCTGGCAGGAATCGACACCGCTGTGGCCTCTTGCGGCACGGCTTTCGGGGCCGACCACGCCAAGATGATCAACCGGTTGATGGGCGACCACGCCGCGTCGGGCCAGGTCATTTTCACCTTTGACGGCGATGAGGCGGGGCGCAACGCCGCCGTCAAAGTCTTCAGCCAAGACTCCTTATTCTCGTCCTCGACCTGGGTCGCCGTCGAACCGACCGGTCTGGACCCCTGCGACCTGCGTCTGCACCACGGGGATCAGGCAGTACGGGACCTGATCGCCGCCCGGGTGCCGCTGTATCGCTTTGTCATGGCCAACATCGTGTCGCGCTACAACCTCGATCACGCCGATGCCCGGTTGGCGGCGGCACGGGAAGCCGCCCCGCTGGTGATGTCCATCCGCGACCAGTCCCAGGTCGACACCTATCTGACCGATCTCGCCTTCCTGGTCGGGCTCGATCCGGCCATCGTCCGCCGGGAGGTCACGGCCTCGCGCCAGAAGAATCCGGCCTCCCACAGACCCGACCCACCCGCGGAGCCGACGCTTCCGGGAGCCACCCTGCCAGCACCGAACGACCGGCGTCTCCTGGCGGAACGCGACAGCCTGAAGCTGATCCTGCAAGCCCCCTCCCTGTTCGAAGGCGACGAACCCTGGTACGGCTTGGAGGAACGCGATTTCACCCACGGGGCCTATCGTGCCCTGTTCCGGACGATCGTCTCGTTCTCAGGCGGATTGCCCGGGCCGACCGCGGTGATCGACCGGCTGGCTCACGAGGATTTGAAGACCCTGGCCCTGCAACTCAGCGTCGAACCCCCACGAACCGAACTGACCCCCCGGCACGCCCGCGAATACGCGGCCAAACTCAAATTGCTGACCCTCGACCGGGATCTGGGAGAGGTCAAGTCAAGCCTGCAGAGAACCAACCCGACCGCCAACCCCGATGCCTACCAGGCCATGTTCCAGCAGATGATCGATCTGGAAGTGCAGCGCAAAGATCTCATCAGGCTCGCCGCCGGTGAATGACCTGTCACCCCGGCCAGGTCGCAAGGAGCCGGCCGAAAGACCATGTCCCGGCTGCGGCGCACCGGACGAGCGACATTCGAACCCCACATCTTGCGATGTACGGTCCAGGACGTGTACGAGAAGTGGGGTGGCGAAGCTTCACCCGTCCAGCACGTCCTCGCTCGGAACAGCGTATTTCAGCACGCTCCTGGTGACACACCCCGTGGGGCTCACATGCCGCGTCCGATACCGGCCGGTATCCGGGCGAGGTCGTACCCCAGCAGGGCATGCGCTTGTTCGAAGGCGAAACGGTCTGTCATCCCGGCGACGTAGGCGACCGCTCGCCACAGGGCCCCCTCCACCTCCGGATGATCGTCCAGCAGTTGCTCGGGCGGGTCTGGCACCAGGTCAGGATGCCTGGCCAAATGGTCGACCAAGGCCCGCAGGACATCGATGACGGCATCGGATTGGGCCACTGATTCTGGACGCATGTAGATGCGGTCGTAGTTGAACTGCCGCAGCTGCGCCAAGACATCGGCCGTGTCGGCATCCATGCCGATCACACCGGTGTCACGGGTCGAGTCGATGACAGCTGAGATGAAGACACGCAACTGCTGGGAACGTTGAGACCCACATCGGCGTACCACCTGGTCGGGGAGGTCGGCGCCGGTGACGATGCCGGCCCGCATGGCATCCTCCAGATCATGGGCACAGTACGCGATGCGATCGGCCCAGGACACGATCTCACCCTCGACGGTGGCAGGAGCGGGCTGCGACCAGGAATGGTTGCGAATCCCGTCCAGGGTTTCAGCACACAGATTGAGGTGGCGCAGCGCCACATCGGCGCCCCACGGGCCATGGTGGAAGCCACCGGGAATGTACGGGTCGAAGGCATCTTCGGAAGCATGACCACCGGGGCCATGACCGCAATCGTGCCCCAGGGCGATGGCATCCGCCAAGGTGGCATTGGCCCCCACCCCGCGCGCGATGGCAGTGGCCACCTGGGCGACCTCCAAGGCGTGGGTCAGCCGTGTGCGCTGATGGTCCAAGGGGTACACCACCACCTGTGTCTTGCCCGCCAGGCGCCGGAAAGCCGTGGAATGCACGACCCTGTCGCGGTCGCGTTCGAAGCACGTCCGATAGCGATCGGGCTCCTCTGACAAGGCCCGATGACCCGCTCCTTGAGCCAGTGCGGCACCGGAGCCCAGGGTCTTCCGTTCGATGTGTTCTCTCTCCTCGCGCAGCATTTGACGGTCCGCCTGAATCGCGGCACGGGAGTCGGCGTGGGCGCACACCTGCGACTGCGCTTCATGCCCGCGCATGGTGGACGCCCAGATCCGGGAACGATGAGTCATGGCCATAGGACGAGTATTGCGTACGCCTGAGACAAAGTCACTCCCACCATGCTAAACAAATATTAATTCATTGTTTCGTTGTGAGAATGCTAGAGTACTATGAGAGTAATCGAAGGGGCGGCTTGTGGGGGGCCCACGCTGCCAGCACCTGCCCCACACCGCGTCCCAGCCTGGAGGAGACCTACCGTGACCCAGTTGCCTCAAGGCGCCCCTGAGTTCCTTCCACCCCCGTCGCCCAACACGCCGCCGCCACCCCCGCCACCGCCGCCTGCACCCAACGTTCCTGGCGCCATGCCACCGTACAGCCCTGAGCCGGTCCCCCCACCCCCGTACGGTTCGGGTCCGGTCACCCCACCCCCGTACGGTTCGGGTCCGGTCACCCCACCCCCGTACGGTTCGGGTCCGGTCACCCCGCCCCCGTACGGTTCGGGTCCGGGCACCCCGCCACCGTCCACCGCGCCAGCCGGCACCGGGCCCATCCATCACCTGTTACCAGCGGATGCACTGCCGCCATCCCAGGAAGTCCCCCCGCCCGGCGGTATTCCGGCACCCCCCGCTGACGCCTCAGCACCACCGGCGTCGCGCAAGCGCCACCCCTGGGTGACGGCCCTGATCATCGTGGTGGTGGTCGCCATGGTGGCCGCTGGTGGTCTCTTCGCTGTCCGGGCGATCCTCGGCAATCGCGTGAGCGCGTACTGCCAGGACGTCTCGCATCTGGCCGACCAGTTGACCGCTGTGAACAACCAGATCAATCAGGGGTATCTCCAGGCGGACTTCTCCCAGGTCAGCGCCGCCCTCGGCTCGGCCGTGCAATCGTTGAACAAGCTCCGCAACGAGAACCCTCCCGCCGATGCCATCGATCCCCTCGATTCCATGATCGGGTTCTTGAATCAGCTCAAGGGTTACGCCGACACCAATGATGTCATTCAGTATTTCCTGTTTGTCGTCCAGAAATACCAGACCGATTTCATCACGCCCGGCAGCTTGCTCCAACAAGCAAGCCTTCAGTATTGCCAATAGCAGTACGAGGCACCGTTGCGCGATCAGCCACCGCTGACGCCAACCCCACCATCGGGAACATCGAAATGGTCGAGGGTACGCGAGTCCAGCCACCCATAGGGCATGGTGACCTTGCTGCGCGCAGACCCCTGACGACCACGCGGGGCATGAAGCTCATGGCGGGGGAAGGGTTCATCGGGATCGATCCGCGCCAGCAACTCATCCAACCCGGCCAGTGAGCTGACCAGGCCCAGCCCCTGCCTCAAGTCCGACCCCAGCGAAAAGCCCTTGAAGTACCACGCCATGTGTTTGCGCAAGTCAGCCAGCCCATGGCGTTCATCACCGAAATGGCCGACCAACAATTCGGCGTGACGGCGCACCATCGCCGCCACCTCGCCCGCTGTGGGCAGGGTCAGGGTGTCCGGGCGTCCATGAACCATCGCAGCGGCCAGATCCCGGAAGATCCACGGCCGGCCCAGGGCTCCGCGTCCCACGCACACGCCGGCAGATCCGGTCTCGGCCATCATCCGCAGAGCGTCGGACGCCTCCCAGATGTCCCCATTGCCGATCACCGGAATGGAGACGGCCTGGACCACCTCGCCGATGGCCTGCCAGTCGGCCTGGCCTGAGTAGGCCTGTTCGACAGTACGGGCGTGCAGGGTGATGGCTGCGATCCCGCAGTCCTGGGCGATCCGGGCAGTGTCGAGCATCGTCACATGCTCGTGGTCGATGCCGATACGGGTCTTGAGCGTGACCGGGACGCCGAAGGGTTCTCCCGCCCGTACTGCCGCATCCACGATGGACGCGAAAAGGTCCAGTTTCCAGGGCAGGACTCCCCCGCCGCCGCGCCGGGTGACCTTCGGCACGGGACAACCGAAGTTGAGATCGATATGGCGGACCCCCTGCTCCCCACAGGCGACCGCGATGGCCCGGGCGATGACACTGGGCTCAGTTCCGTACAATTGTACGGAAAATAGCGGATCTCCCGGATCGGCAGCCATCATCGACAAGGTCTTGGCGATCCGGTCGGCAACACCCCTGGCCGTGATCATCTCGCAGGTGAACACTCCCGCCGGGCGCAGGCCCCGGACCGCGGACTCGGCCTGTTCCCGGCAGATCTGGCGATAGGCGGGATTGGTCACCCCCGCCATCGGCGCCAGGAACACAGGCACGGGCAGGGTCACCTCACCCAGGTGGCACGTCACGCCGACGGTCCTGACGACCCGGTCGCCCGCTGTGCCCCGGCAGGCGAACCCGCAGAAGGCGGCATCAGCAACCCGCGAGACGAGCCGCCAGATAGGAGTGCACCTGGTCCAGGCTGACTCGTTCCTGGGTCATCGTGTCCCGCTCGCGTACTGTCACGGCCTGATCGTCCAGGGTGTCGAAATCCACCGTCACGCAATAGGGCGTGCCGATCTCATCCTGCCGGCGATAGCGGCGGCCGATGGCCTGGGCATCGTCGAAATCCACATTCCAGTATTTCCTCAACTGGGCGGCCAGGTCACGGGCCTTGGGCGACAGATCCTCATGGCGCGACAGGGGCAGCACAGCGGCCTTCACCGGAGCGATTCTGGGGTCGAGGCCGAGGACAGTACGGGTGTCCGTCCCACCCTTGGTGTTGGGCGCCTCATCTTCCCGGTAGCTCTCGACCAGGAAGGCCATCAGCGACCGGGTCAGGCCCGCCGCGGGCTCGATCACGTAGGGCAGGTAGCGCTCGTTGGTCACCGGGTCGCGATAGCTCAGATCCTGGCCAGAATGCTTGGAGTGGGTGCCGAGATCGAAGTCAGTACGGTTGGCGATGCCCTCCAACTCTCCCCAATCCGAGCCCTGGAAGCCGAAACGATACTCGATGTCGACCGTGCGCTTGGAGTAGTGCGACAACTTCTCTTTCGGATGCTCGTAATGACGCAGGTTCTCCCGCGAGATACCCAGGTCGACGTACCAGTTGGTCCGCTCGTCGATCCAGTACTGGTGCCATTCCTCGTCCTCGCCCGGATGGACGAAGAATTCCATCTCCATCTGCTCGAATTCACGGGTCCGGAAGATGAAGTTGCCCGGAGTGATCTCGTTGCGGAAGGACTTGCCGGTCTGCCCGATGCCGAAGGGGGGCTTCATCCGCTGGGTCTGGACGACGTTGGCGAAGTTCACGAAAATCCCCTGGGCGGTTTCCGGGCGCAGATAGTGCAACCCCGACTCGTCTTCGACCGGCCCGAGGTAGGTCTTGAGCATCATGTTGAAGTCCCGCGGCTGGGTCCACTGGCCCTTGGTCCCGCAGTCGGGACAGGGGATTTCTTCCAGTCCGGCAGGTGCACGGTGCTTGCGGAACTCGAATTCCTCGGCCAAGGTGTCGGCCCGGAACCGCTTGTGGCACTGTAGGCACTCGGTCAGCGGATCGTTGAAGACCCCGACGTGGCCGGAGGCGACCCACACCATGCGCGGCAGGATGACCGAGGAGTCCAGACCCACGACATCGTCGCGGGAGGTCACCACAGAGCGCCACCATTGCTTCTTGATGTTCTCCTTCAGTTCCACACCGAGCGGGCCATAATCCCAGGCCGCCCTCGTACCTCCGTAGATTTCCCCACAGGGGTACACGAATCCGCGCCTCTTGGCGAGGTTGATGACAGTGTCAAGTGTGCTGGCCATGGCCGTTCCTTCCCGCAGACGACAGTCACGCTCGCATGCCCCGTCGGCATGTCAAGACTAGAGGATTCCCTGATCGACGCTGTCTGGTCCGCCAGATCCCGGACAGGTGCCGGGTGGCGAGGTGGCTTCCCGGTGACAGTGCGGCATGATTCAGAGATTCCCTAACAATATAACATTCGGGCCCAACGGTCAGGGCTGTCGCGACTTCCCGATCCGCCCGAATCCACCGATCAGCCGGTGTGTACCGATGACTCACCCCGGGCGCCCGCGTAGCGGGAAGCGTCCGCAACCACCCGCAAGTGCGCGCGGGAGGCCAGGGTCACCAGATTCGACCGGCCTGACAGGCTCTGCTCGGTGCCGTCCGGCAAACTGATCCCCAGGCCCACACGGCGTACCTCATCGGCCAGAGCCTCGATCTCTGCTGGGCTCAAGGCCGGCAGGACCGGGTGCCCGCGTTTCAGGACCGTCCAGCCCTTGGGAGCTTTGAGCCGGTCCAGGTGGGTCTGGCACAAGGTGTAGGTCCCCGGATCGGGATAGTCGTCGACCGGAGAGACAACCACCTCGGACAAGGCGTAGGTGTAACTCACCTGGGCGACGGCACGCTCAGCGCATCCTGGGCGAGAGCATGTCTTGGGCACAGGAGAACTTTACCGCCAAATCGCCTCCCACCTGGGCCAGAACACCAGGAGAGCATCAACCAGTACGACAGACCTGGGCGTACTGCCGCCAGTATCCGCCTGGCCGGATCCCAACGCCTGGGTTGACGAGCGGGACAGTAGACTGGTCTCATGCGTGATCGTCACCGCCGCGGCATGAAGGGAATGCTGGCACCGCCCAACTGTGTCGCCGGACAAATGCTGCGCCTGCGGCGTCCGACGCTGCCGACCGCCTTCTTCTTCCACTGTGTGTCCGACGCGATCGGCGCCATCGACGAAGCCGTTCCCGATGCCCTGACCCACTTGGACATCGGTGTCGAGGAGGTGCCCGACGTGTCGGCCCTGTGGAGCAGTCATATGCCCCTGGCAGCGGCCATTGATGCCGATGACGACCATCTGGCCCAAATCGTGGTCTATCGCCGCCCCATCGAATTCAGAGCCTCCAGCCAGGCCCAGCTGCGACAACTCGTCTTCGTGGCCCTGGTCGAGCAGGTGTCGAGCGTGACCGGGCTCAGTGTGGCGACCCTCGACCCGTCCAACATCCGCGGGGAGTGACGCGACGCCGCGGTGGCGTCAGCCCAGGCCTGGGGCCAGGGGTGGAACATCGACCTGCGTGTCTCCCCCGCCGGATATCAGCGGCAGGATGGACGCGCCAGGATCGGTCAGCACCAAGGAGGCCCTCAGCACAGCAGAATCCGAGGAGACCGTCACCGACGTACCGGTGGCAGGGAAATCGAGCGACGCATTGGCCTGCGGGGGGATCGACGCACTGGCGGTCTGCGCCGCACCATCGGCGTCTTCGTAGCGCAGGCTGACGGTGGCGGGATCTGTCCCCGGATTGGCGACCCACAGGGTTCCTGACAGGGGTGGCAGGACGATGGTCCCGCTGAGCGGCGGTTGGGCGGATATCCCCGCCACGTCGGAGCCCGACACGACCAGGGTGGCTGTCACGGGCAGGTTGGACACCAGGTGTACGGCCGAGGCCTGCCCGCCCAGCGCCTGGGTCAGGTCGACGGTGGACACCCGGGACGGGGGCACTTCGATGGTCTCCAGCCCGAGCGGAGAAAACGGACCGGTGGCGCCGAGGATTTGGACCGTGACCTCGGCCTTGGTGCTCGGATCGGTATTGGTCACCGACAAGGTACGCAGTCCATCTCCCGCGGGGATCCCCGCGATGGTCATGTCGGTGTCGGTGGACGGCTGCGGCAGTTGCCAGTCATCCCCGTCGGACCCCATGATCCGCATCAAGGCCAGTACGCGCCCCTTCGAGGCCCGTACCTGAACGGTGATGGGTGTGTTCGATGTGACCAGGTCCTCGTCGATGGGCAGGGCCTGCGTAGCTCCAGAAGCAACCGGGATGTCGCGGAGCCCGGGTGGGGTGAGCTGACCGGTTTGCCCATAGATCGACACATCCACGACGGCTGCCGTGGCGTCGATGTTGGTCATGACCAGTGTCGCGCCTTGCGAGGTCATCACCCCGTTCCACGAACCGGTGGTGATCGGCGACGAACACGGCACCGCCATACCGGTGTCAGCTTGCGCGAAGGAAGACACCCCGCCGACACTGGCCGACCCCCGTACGACCACGACCTTGTCCGGATCCTCAAAACTGGTCTGCGTCGTCGGGTCCGACGCCAGCGCGTTCAGTTCGCCCGCGGTGAAGTTCTCCTGATCAGTCACTGTGATGGTTGTCTTGCCCAGATTGGCGTCCCCGGTGGGGCAGGCCAGGATGCGTGACACCGGCAAGGAGATCTGACGACTGGTCGGGTGAGGCAGGGGCAGCAGAACGGCTCCGACCATGGCGACGGCCACACAGACCACGCTGACCACGAAAGTAGGCCGCCGTCTCATCGGTTCCTCCTCATTTGGTACCTCGGAGCTTCGGAGGCTCCCTCCGGATCGGTGAACGGAGGCAGGACGAAGATGATGAAGACGATGATGGCTCCCAGTTGAGCCCAGGCCACCCACGGTTGAGACACCGTCCACGTGACCTGGATCGAACCGGTGGCGCTTCCCAGCGAGTACGCGGCCCGCCAGTCTCCCGATCCGATCGGTCTGAGTTCGGTTCCACCGACGAAAACGTGCATGGTGGGGTCGGGTGGTGTGGCCAGGACCAGAGTACGCGGCGAATCGGTGGCGATGGTGTCGTGTGGAGTGATGAACACGGCGGGAGCCCCCGGCGTGACCAGAGACCATCGGGTGGGCGACACCGAGTTCTGGGTCACGCTCCAGATTTCGGTGACTCCTCCCGTGGTGGCCCGCTGGAGCCCAGAGGTCGAGTCGAGAGCAGTGATGGCATCCTGACTGGGATTGAGAACCACGATGGAACTGATGCCGAAGGTGGACAGCTCTGCGACCACTGTGTCGTCGGCCCGTCCCTCCACAGCCCGGGCGACGATCTGTTCCAGCATCGACTCCGCCGCGTCGGATTGGAGCGGTCCGTCCAGGAAGGATCCCTGCCCCCACATGGTCTGACCGCCGTACCGGACGTTCCAGGACCGGTTGGGCGCGTCGATGATCAAGGTCCCGGTGTCGGAATCCGCCTCGTTCTGGGCCAAGAATTGCGGGATCAGTGAGGTGTTGCCCCTGACCACCTGGCTCATCCCCGCATAGGCGGACCAGCCGCTGCCCAGGACGAAGCCGCCGATCAGGAACAGGGACAACAAGGCGAGCAGAGCTTGCTTGCCACCGAAATCTCGTCCCTCCAAGGATCCGAAGGCTTCGTCCATCCAGGAGGTGACGCAGAACAACAGACAGGCGAATCCGACCAGGAGCCAGGGGCTGGGGTCGGGATGAACCTGTGACACGGACACCGGAAGGGTCACCCGGCCCATCCACATGCCCACACAGATGGCGGCGGCGCCGAAGACGGCACACCATCGGTGCCAAGACCTCTGTCCGATGACGACGAACACACCCAGCCACAGGGCCGAGAAGAGAGCCAGCGACAACCATAGTGGCGGTAGCCCCGTCGCCAGAGGCCGGCCGAAGAGCATCTGCCAGGTCTGGGGCGTGCCGGTGAGCAGGGGTTCGGGGGTCAGCAACAATCGTGCCGGAGACTTGAGGAGTGACGGCGCGGACGTACCCCAGAACACGATCGGCGCGATCAGGGCGATCGAGACCCGCACGATCTGGGCGGTTCCCCCGGCGCGGACGACCACGACCAGCGACACGACCATCACCGGAAGCCACAGGGCGGGCATGATGGCGATCAGGAAGACTCCCGACAGACACAGACCCGCCAGGTTCTGCAAAGACCGGGCCCCGGCCCAGGGCATGTCCAGCCGGGAAATCCACTCAGCCAGGAAGGGTAGGACGAGGGCACAGGCCACCAGCCACAGCGATCCGCGATTCAAACCACCCATCCAGATGGGCAAACTGGCATATCCTGCCGCTGTCAGCCAGCGTACGAACCCATGCTGGATCCGGTGACGGGTAAACCAGGCGGCAATGAACATCGTCAACGGGAAACAGATGATCAGCACCACGACGGGCAACCACTGGGGACGGACTGTCAGAACCGATGCCGCCGAACTGACCAGGAGCCAGGGTTCCGACCTGCCACCAGCAGACAAGGCCAGTTGGAAGGCGTCAACCATGCTGGACGGTGCCCCCAGCAACCCCGGTGCGGTCACCACGCCTTTCGCGAACAGGTTGCGCACCATCAGAGCCACCCCGGCCAGCACCAGGATCACCCAGACCCCCAGCGAGACACGTTTGCGGCCCTCCCCCAGTCTTCGGGTGAACTCATCACCCAGCAGATCATCGAGGGTGATCTCCCCGTCGGAGTCGGGCGCGAACTGCTCGTGGAACCACCGCGCGATGTACTGAATGCCCTCCTCTGCCACCGAGCCCATGGTCGGGCGAAGCGCCCGCACCCGGTACTTCGTATTGCTGCCCTGTGCAATCGTGCGGACCTTTTTCCTCAGCCGTGCCACGGGCTTGCGACTTCGGAACAGGAAGTCGGTCCAGGCCTGGATCTCATCCTTGGCGTGGTCGGGGGCACGGCCCAGCACATAGCCCAGCGCACTGAGCAGACACACCAGGGTCAATCGGACAAGAATCGTGAGCCGTCCCAACCCGCGCGCATGGGCGGCCACCAGGCGCAAACCCATGAGACGGTCCCAGGCGGCTTCGCTGCGTCCGGCGCGGCCAGCGATCGTACTGACCCGTATTTCTGAACGGCCTGCCTGGCGGTGGACGATCCGGGCCCTCGGACAAGTCAACACCCATTGGTCGATGAGCTGGGCCCGCCAGCCGATGTCGACCCCGTCGCGATAACCGGAGATACAGCGGTCGAAGCCTCCCAATTCGATCAACGACTCCCAGCGGACCAGCATCCCGCAGGTCGATCCGCCCAAGACCGACATCGACTCGTACTGGCCCTGGGCGACCTCATCGGGTTCGAGGCCGAGGCTGCGCCGCCCCGACCCGGAGATGGTGGCGCCGATTTCCAGGGTTCTCGCAGCATGGTTGCGCCGGGCCGGCCTGACCAGCAGGGGCACCGCAATGGCCAGACGCGGTGTGCGCGCCGCCAGCATCACCAGTTCGGACAGCGCGTCGTGGTCGGGGATGGCGTCGTCGTGGAGGAACCAGATCCAGCGGGTGGGAGCCTCGACCACGGTCAAGGCCCGCTCCACCGCCTGGCCAAAGGTGAAATTGGCCTTTCCGGGAACGATCCGGTCGATCAGGCCCGCGACGTACGCGTCCTTCAGCAGGTCGGCGGTGTCATCGGTCGATTCGTTGTCCACCGCCACAATGATGTCGGGGCGACGGTCCAACTGGCCCAGTCCCGCCAGGGTGGCATTCAGCCAGGCTCCGGCGTTGCGGCATACGAGAACTGCTGTGACCGTGTGGCCACTGAGGTCGACGTCATCCATCTCGGGAGCATCGAACCAACTCCAGCCATCGGTATGTGTCATAGGGCCCTTACGCAATCAGTAGTGGCAGTCTTCACGCACGACGCTTCAGCTTACG
>WRFP01000042.1 GCA_009778725.1 Propionibacteriaceae bacterium | reverse complement strand
TGCATACTGCGCTCATCAGTGGCCTTGATCACAAACCCATCCTGGCCCTGAATACCCTGCACCCAATTGTTCACCGTCTCACGCACATCAAAGTTCAACCACCCCGTCGACGCATTCGCATTCTGCGGATTCGACGCCGGCGACGGGACAATCGTCGACGTCAAACCCAGCTGGTTATTCCACGTGATCGAGCCCGGATCCCACCCGGAATCCACCGTATACAGGCCAAACACACTCGCCCCATGCGACCAATCCGTGTAATGGTGGATCGAAAACGTCGCCGAGTCGATCCGCGCTTCACGCATAATCGACTGGAAATCATAGCTGATCCCCACATACGTCCTCGTCATCATATGCAACGTGTTATACAGTGCGATATTGTGCGACGTGATCCCGTCGTCATACCCCACATACGGATACCCGTTATCCCCAATCCTGGTGTTCGGCGCACCCTGCTCCACACCCACCAACGTCACCGCCGCCGGAGCAATATCCACCGTCGGATCAATCCGCACCGGAAACACCCGCGACCCATCAGCCAACCACTCCTGATCCACCGTGATCATCACCGCAGCCGACACCCCCGACCCCGACGTCGACATCGACACACCAGTCGACACCACACCCGCACCATCCACCATCAACGGAGCCGACACGTCGAACACCACATCCCCAGCCGCCACACCATCAGCCGCCGTGGTCGCCCGCGCAGCCAACGTACCCGCCGCCTCACTACCAACATCCAAAGCACTGTTCACTTTGATGGTGAACCCGAAACCAGGGATGGTGGTCACCTGGTTGACAACAATGTCTTCCTTAATCACCGAACCAACTAATGTGTACTGCACATCAATACCCGGATACACGTCATTGAACAAGATCGCATTGCCTTTAGCGACCGGCTTCGAATAATCCCCACTAGTCGGAATCAACTCCAGTTGATAGCCACCACGGGTAAACACCACCCCATGACCGGCATCAATCATCCCGGGAATGGACACCTGGAACCCATTCGCCGCATTCGTAAACGACACCACCCCACCAACACTGTGCGGCACCAACGTGTTATCAACCAAATGCGTCACACCATCAGCGTCAGTGTAAGTGGTTTGTACTCCACCCAACACCGTCTGGTACGACTGCGGGCCGGTCTGAAAGGTCACTGATCCGCCGTCAGCCGACACCACCGGACCCGGAGCAACAGGAGTCTGATAGTACGGCTGCGGATCCCGCAACGCAGACCCGGAACCACCACCACTCCCAGGCACAGTGTTCGTCGCCATCCCACCCGGAAGTGGAACCGCCGAATGCACAGGCGACACTGACGGAATACCCGCAGGAGCAGCATGCGCCACACCAGACGGACTCAACCCCGCCACCAACGTCACACCCACCACCACAACCACAGACCCCATAGCTATCCGCCGAACCGGCGACACCCCACCACCAATCAACACCGCACTACGAACAGCATGCCTCGGACGAGTCGACACGAATCGGCGTCCCGCTGTGTTCACGCGCCCGAACACCGCCACACTGACACACAAACCCATCCCAACCACCACGACCAACCCGACCCCACGAGCGATGATGACAGTAGCACCAGATGTCAAGCCCGTAACCTGCCACACACCCACAGCCAGCCCAGACACTGCCGCCACAACCACCAACAACGGCACATACAATCCACCCAAGCGTGACAGCGTGGCCCTCGACCAAACCCTCCGCCCCGCAATACCCCACAACAAAACCACCAACAGAACAGGACTGACCAGCACAGCCACCACCCACGACACCATATCCACCACATGATGCAACACCAGGACCGGCACCTTACCCACAGTCCCAACCAACACACTCACCACACCAGTCAAACCACCCACAACGACCACCACCACGGCCGCCAACCCCACACCACCGGCCACACGCGCGGGCTGGAGCCGTACGGGGCCACGCCCCAGACGAGACGATGCCGAGCTCAGCAGTCCAACGACCACCGTGATGCCAACCACCACGCACACCGCCCAGCCCACCACAGGCCACACAAGACCCGCAGACAAGGCCGTCAACAAGGCAGGAAGCCCGACCAGACTGACAGAAACCCCCACACCGCCAGCCAACACACACAACCCCACAACACGCGGATCACGAAAAACAGACATCACCACAGCAAGACTCCCTCTTGACAATCGCCGCCCATCATACGCCCGGACAACGTGTGATCGACCAATAAATCTCACACTTCAATAAACAAATCCCAAAGACGACAACAAGCAAGAACCACCCCAACCACAACGACCCCATCAGGCAACAACGAACCCTACATGAAACTATATTACCTAGTCACACCACAAAAACTGGTCACGACACCAACCACCAGAACTGTGAACTTCAGCCCCATGTCAGCGACCTCTGGGCCCGGATGCCGACACCCACCTTTTTTACCCACTAGCAAACGCACGCGATAGCAAGCACCGGGACTACTGTGAGACGAACCAGCGGAGAGGACTGTGTCGGCACGCTGGCTCGTCGGGCGTTGCTCAACGTCCAGTCTGCCCTCACGTCTCCCACCGACGCATGGCCACGGTGTCTCTCGTGACACAAGCGATCAGGACTCGGGCTGAGGCCCGCGCACGACTCATTGGCAAGGCCCAGGCCGATCCTGACTTTGATCGAACCGATCTCCTGCAGACGCGAGTAGACCTACAATAAACGCAGGTTCGGCAAGGATCTGGTAATACCCCAGGTCGTACCCACCAATGAAAAATGAAACACAAAGTGAGTTGAAACAAGATGGCAACGTTGTATTACCAAGGACATGCGAGCTTCCGGATCACTACGGCGGATGGACGGGTCATGTACGTTGATCCCTATGCCGGTGGGGGGTACGAGCGACCTGCTGACATTGTTCTGGTCACGCATCAGCATGGGGATCATAACAAGATAGGCCTTGTCAGGCAGAATTCGGGATGTACGGTGATCACCAACAAGGAAGCGCTGACGGATGGGCGTCATCAGAAGTTTTCAGTGGGGGGGATCGAGATCGAAGCGGTCCTGGCCAAGAATCTGATGCACAACCCGAAGAAGTGTGTCGGGTATCTGATCACAGTCGACGGGGTGAAGATTTACGTGTCAGGAGACACCTCGACAACCGAGCAGATGAAGGAATTCGCGGCGCTCAAGCTTGATTATGCCTTGCTTTGTTGCAGTGGGATGGTCACGATGGGGTTGGAGGAGTCGGCGAAGTGCGCCGCGCTGATCGGCGCCAAGCACAATATCCCGGTCCACATCAAGCCGGGTAAACTCTTCGACGCCGAACGCGCCGCACAATGGACAGCGCCCAATCGCTTGATTCTTCAGCCGGGAGACGAGATCGTCCTGGAACACTAACCACCTGGATTCCGAGTCGCTCACAACGCCAGCGATCGGTGGATGCGGGCCAAAGATCTCCTCTTCCACATGGCGCCACCACCACCGACCACCAGGGCGGGAAGTTCCGCGGTTCGCCTGATGTCATAGACGCCTTCAGCATCGGGATTGGTACATTGGTGAATATGACGCAGACTCGCCTGCCCGACTGGTACCCCGATCCAACTGACTCGAGCATCGAGCGTTGGTGGGACGGGATGGCCTGGACCAACAACACACGGTCATTGTCGGCTGAAGGCGACGCGAGTGTCCAGACCCGTACTCTGGTCGACGAGCCAACCCAGTCGGACAGTACGTGGCGGCTACCCTCACATGCGGGAATGATCGCAGGCATCCTCTTCCTGCTCACAGCCGTCCTGGCTGCCATCCAGGCCCTGTACATGACCACAGTGTTCTCTACGGCGGCCATGCGGACGCCCGGCATGGGAGTGCCGATCGCGCTGCCGTTCAACTGGTACTTGGTGCTCTACCCGTACTGGGTCTGGTCGCGGGCCTTCTTCAGTTGGGGGCTGATCCCCCCGGCGCTGGTCCTCGCCGGATGCGCCGCCGCCTCCTTCACCCTGGGCCGTCGCAAGCCCCGCGCCGCCACCGTCATCATCGCCGCGCTGCTGACCGCCCAGAATTTGCTGCTGCTCATCCCCATCTTCGTCGACTCGGGCGCGCCAGGAATGATTGTCCGCCCCATCTTCTCCCCCACGGTCTTCGCCAACGCCGGAGCAACCGGCACCCTGGTGGGCATCCTGATCCTCTACGTCGTCGTCTGGGCGCTCCCCCTCCTGTTCGCCGCAGCGGCAGTCGGCTCACCCACGATCAAACGCCGAACCGCCATCGTATTCGTCACGGTGGTCGTCCTCTACCTCCTGTGGTACGCAGGGGCCGCCCTCTTCGCCAGCCCGGCCAGCTCATTCCTGCTCACCCCCGGTTTCGCCTCCTCCACCCCCGGAGTCCCCGTCCACCTGGGCGCGGCACTGGCCCCACTGTCCACCATGATGTGCCTCGCCGCGATGCTGCTCTTCGTCTCTCCGTCATTACGGAAAGTACGGGCCTAGGCCTGAATCCACTGATCCATTGCTACTCCGCAACCCCAGATGGGCGCCCTGGCCCCATGGGCAGGACGCGGTCGCAGCGGGCGGCTATTGACTCGTCGTGGGAGATGACGACGACGGGACGGCGGGCCACGCCGGAGAAGATTTCGTCCATCAAGGTGTCGGCGGTGTCACGATCCAGGTGTTCGGTGGGCTCGTCGAGGATGAGCAGGCGGTAGTCTCCGGCGAACAGTCGGGCCAGGGCCAGGCGGCGGGCCTCGCCGCCGGACAGACCGGCACCCAGTTCGCCGACTTCGCGGTCCAGGGGCATGTCGAGACCGGCTTCGGCCAGTGCTTCTCGTACCTGGTCATCGGTGGCGTCCTTGTTGCCGATCCGGACGTTTTCGGCGATGGTCGTGGTGAAGATATGGGCGTCCTGGGCCAGGTAGCCGATGCGGCCGGTCGACGACAGTTCGCCGGACACAGGAGGAATCAGGCCCATGATGGTGGCCGCCAAAGTGGTCTTGCCGACTCCGGAGGGACCCATGACACCGACGGCTTCTCCGCGGGCGACCTCCAGGTTCAAACCCCCGGCGACTTGCGGATATCCGGGCCAGCCGATGGCCAGGTGCTCGCAGTGCAACGAGGGTTCCTCGCTGGCGTCGCGGGAGTCGACGTCGCCGTGGCCGATGGGCGGCGACTCCAGGACGTCCGCCACCCGGGTCAGGGCCACACGTGCGCGGGTCCAGGTCTGGGCAGCCTGGGAGAAGGTGGAGAAGACTTCGTGCAAGGCGAGTGGTGCCAGGACCATGACGGCCAGCAGGCGCTCCCCCATGGTGCCGTTGGCCACGGCAACCGCACCGATCCACAGCCCGCCGATGAAGCCGATCCCTGACGCCACGGTCTGGAAGCCGGCGCCGATGCCCTTGGCCCAGGCGGAGGCCTCTTCGGCTTTGCGCAACGCCATGTCAACCGCACCCATTCGCGCCAACGACCGTTCCTCGGCGCCGTAGGCCGCCAGGTCGATGGCATTGCGGGACAGGTCATGGACGACCGCGCCCAATTCGCCTCGCAGGGGTACGGCCTCCTCATCGGAGCGCAAGGATGCCCGCTGGGTCAGCCAGGGTACGATCAGGCCGCCGATGATGGCACTGACCAAGACGGCCAGCGCCGCCGCGATGGAGAACCGGGCCAGAATGGAGCACACGCCGACCACGACCAGGCTGGCCGCCAAGAAGGGTTGTACGATGCGGACCACGATATCCTCGATGGCGCCGACATCGGCCACCACTCGTACAAGCAAATCCCCTTGCCGACGGCCCAAGAGTGTGGTCTTGGCCAAGGCCTTGTAGGTCTTCAGCCTGAGGGCCGACTGCATGGACAGGGCCACGTCGTGACCCAGCAACCGCTCGACGTAACGGAAGACACCGCGCGAAATGCCGAAGAAGCGGACACCGACGGCGGCAACAGACAATTCTAGGAATGGTGGGTGTTCGGCGGCCTTGGAAATCAACCAGGCGGACACCCCCATCAGGGACACAGCCGCCCCCGACGCAAACGCTGCCATGAGGATGGCCAGCAGCAGGCGACTACGGGCGCCGGGCACGGAATCCAGCAGCGAGAACACCAGGCGCAGCAGTGGAGATTTGGCCTTGTATTGCTTCTCTGGTGGGTCGTCAGTTCCAGTGGGGGTATTGGACAGTGCGGGGTGGGGTGCAGAATCCGAGACTGGGGTGGTTTCGGTTGGGACGACTGCCGTGGTACCGGACGCGACAACCGGATCGCCACCGGATGAGCCAGTCGGGGCCGCGAGTGACGAAACATCTGCCTCAGTGACCGACGCGACAGTCGGGTCAGGGACCGCTGCGCCGGTTGGGGTTGGGCCTGTCCGGTCATCCTGCAGGACTCCTGCGACAACGACGCCACCATCATTCATGCTTGCGCCAGTGGCGGAGGCTGCTGATGAGCCCACCTCAGAGAGGAGGTCGTCACGGGCACTGTCATCGGTGGGTTCGTGGCCGAAGATGTGTACGACCCGGTCAGCCGCATCGAGGACGGCTTCGCGGTGGGAGACGACCAGAGCGGTGGCACCCGATTCGCGCAAACTGCCCAGGACTGTTGCTTCGGTGTCGGTGTCGAGACCGGCTGTGGGCTCGTCGAGGATCAGCAGGCGGGCGCCGGCGATCTCGATCCGGGCCAGGGCACGGGCGATACCGACCCGGCGACGCTCGCCGACAGACAGTCCCTCGCCCTCCTCGCCGACACTGCGAGCAGGGTCCAGATTCCCCGCGCCGGCGGCGATCAGCACCTGACGTACCTGCTCATCGGTGGCTTGTGGACAGCCTAAACGTACATTGTCGGCGATGGTTCCATCGATCATCCCCGGAACCTGCGGAACGTAGGCCAGACCGCTGCGCCAGGTAGCCCAATCGATCTGACCGGCATCCAACCCGGACAGGAGCAGCGCAGGGCCAGCAGGCTCTGCGACCAACGCTTTGTCCTGGACGAATGAAGCACCTGGAGAGCTCGCCTGTGACGGAGAACCATCCCCTGTCAGGGAGCCGGTCGCAACCCCTGCGCCCGAAGTGTTCCCAGGGCTGTTGGGGATCAGGAAGCCCAAGACACAATTAAGCAATGTCGTCTTGCCGCCACCGGAGCGACCGGCCAGCGCGACGATCTCACCTGGATTGACGTCCAGGTCGAAGGGGCCCAGAGCGGTGTCACTGTCCGGATAGGTGTACGTCAGACCACGCATCCTGATCGACGGGACGTACGCCTGCCCGGCACCAGTCATGGAACCCCGGATCTGCCCGGCAGCGGACGCAGAAGTCCCGGAATCCCCTGCACCAATCGACGGTCCCCGGGTCTGCCCGGCAGCGGATGACGGGTCGGCCAGGACTTTCGCTCCGGGTCCTCCAAACGACTGTTGTCCCCTGGCATCAGCCTTGTCACCGGTATCCTCCGACGCCGGAACAGCTGCCCGGTCGATCTCCGCGAAGGCGGCTTCTGCTGCCGCCAGCCCATCGGCTGAATCGTGGTAGTGGACTCCCACTTGCCGGATGGGAAGGTAGACCTCGGGGGCCAGGATGAGGACGAACAGGGCGGTGGAGAAGCTCATCTGGTCGTAGACCAGGCGCGTGCCAATGACGAGCGCGATCACGGCCACCGCCAGGGTGGAGAACAATTCCAGGACGAAAGCGGACATGAAGGAAATGCGCAGAATCGACATGGTTGCTTTGCGGTTGGCATTTTCCGTACGCTTCAGCCCCTCGGCCTGGGCCTTGGCCCTCCCGAAGACCTGCAACGTGGGCAGACCCGAGACCAGGTCGGCGAAATGGCTGGCCAGACGGGATTGATAGGCCCAGCGCTTCGACACCTGTTTCTCGGTGGTCCAACCCACCAGGGCCATCAGGATGGGGATGAACGGGATCGTCGCCGCGATGATCAGGGCCGAGCGCCAGTCCGAAAACAAGATCGCCGCGCCGACGATGATCGGCACTGTGGTGGCCAAGAGAAGTTGTGGCAGATACTTGGAGAAGTACCCGTCCAGGGCGTCCAACCCCTGCGTCACCAAGGTGACCAACGATGACGAAGACGATGTCTGATGGGCCGGAGCGGCCAAACGAGCCGCGAGAATATCCCGGCGCAACTGGGATTTGACGGCGGCAGAGGTACGCTGGGCCAGCCACGACGACGCCCACGCCAGCACCCCCCGACCGACCAACACAACCACCAACAGCACCAGCGTGAGCCCCAAACCATCAAGCGTGTGGGTGGCGAAAACAGCAGAAATAGACCGCGACAACAGCTTGGCCTGAGTCAGCACCAGCACGGCGGTCAAACACCCGACCACGACACCGGAAATCATGTACGTACGCGTGGCCTGTGCGCGTCTGACCAGGCGGGGGTCAATCGGAGCGGCCGAATGGCGCTCCTTCTTCTCGGGTGTCCCGGCCTCGTCCTGAGGGGCTTTTTGCTTGGCTCGCATATCAATACTCCCGTCTAACCTATCCCCGCCAGGTGTCCTATGTCACTGAATTGGCCGGCAGGAGTCTGACTCGTCCCACCGTCCACACCCCCACCGCACTGGCCAAGCCCACAATCATGCTCACAAGACGAGAGTACGGGGCCGCGAAACACGACCCCGTACCCCTCGTTGGAGATTGCTAACAAATTATGCCGCAGTGGTGACATCGGCAGGAATGTTCGCAGTGCTCAGGCGACGCCTGAAGACTCCGAAGTAGCTCCATGCCGAGTAAATCAGGACGATCGGAACCATGATGCAGGCCGCGATCGTCATAATTGTCAAGGTGTGCGGCGAACTCGACGCCGTGGTCAGATCGAGCGGTGTCCCGGTGTTGACCGAGTTGTCGAAGCCGATCCCGGGATAGAAGTGCGCGAAGAACATCACGACGAGCATCACCGTGGCCAATGTGGTCCCGACGAAAGCCCAGCCGTCGCGATCCATGGAATTCATGAACCACGCGAAGGCGATGCACACAACTGCCACGATGCCGGTGATCCATGCCACGGTGCGCAGCCAGCCGAGTTGCCCCGGCAACTGGTACGCGACATTGCCCCAGATCACGAACACGACCGCCAGAACTCCGGCGATGACACCCAAGGTGCTGCCGAACTTCTGCGCACGATCGTGAATCTCGCCCCTGGTCTTCAGCCCGATGAAGAACGAGCCGTGGGTCAGGAACAAGGAGACGAACAGCAGCCCGCCGATGAGGGCGAACGGCGTGAACAGACCGAGGAATGAACCGGTGAACAGCGTCACGGACGTGCCGAAAGCGGTTTCGTGAGGTCCGACGGGCAAGCCCTTCAGGAAGTTCGCGAAGCCGACGCCGAAGACCAGCGGAGGAATCAGGGAACCGATGGCCATAGCCCAGTCCCAACGAGTCCTCCACGCCGGGCTGTCGTTCTTGGAGCGATACTCGAACGCCACACCGCGCAGGATGAGGCCGAGCAGGACCAGGAACAACGGAAGATACAATCCGGAGAACAGCGTCGCGTACCAACCCGGGAAGGCCGCGAACATCGCGCCTCCAGCGGTCAGCAGCCATACCTCGTTGCCGTCCCAGTGCGGGCCGACAGTGTTCAGCATGACACGGCGCTCTTGGTCCTTCTTGCCCAGGAAGGGAACCAGCATCCCGACCCCGAAGTCGAAACCTTCGAGGAAGAAGAAGCCGATCCACAAAACAGCAACGAGAAGCAGCCAGAGGACCTGGAGTGCGCTCGGAGCCATTGCGGGAACATCAAAGATAGTCATGATTCATTCCCTTTCTCAGTACGCGAAGGAGAGAGGCTCAGCCTCATCTTTGACGGACACAGCGACCTCTTCAGGCAATCCGAGTTTGATGTACTTCAGCAGGAGCCGAACCTCGATGACGGCCAAGACGCCGTACAAGAGGGTGTACACGATAACGGAGAACCAGACCGGGCCGACCCCTACTGAGGGGGACAGGCCTTGGAGAGTAGGCATCGTGCCGTTGACAATCCACGGCTGGCGGCCCATCTCAGTGAAGATCCACCCGAAGGCGATGGCAGCGAGGGAGAGCAGTGGCATCACAACCATCATCGCTGTCAACAGCGGATGAGGATTGGGTATCTTGCTCCCACGCGTCATGATCAGCAACAGGATGCCGCCCAACACCGACAACAGACCCACACCGATCATCAATCTGAATCCCCAGAATTCGATTGTTCCGTTCGGGATTGCTTGTGGGCAGGTTGTTGCGTTGTCGCCGCAAACGAGGTTGACCAGACTCAAATTGTTGTCCTGGAGTGAACTGGCGAACTCGGTCTGGAGGGTGTTTCCAGGGACCGGCTGGCCTGTCTTACTGTCGAACTGCAAATAGCCCTGATCCAGGAACTGCTGCTCCAGGGTGGGAACAGACTGGATGACATCAGTGCCATACAGCCAGTTCAACAGGCCTGGGAACAGTTCGACGCCCGGCAGGAGCTGGAAAGGAGCCTTGCCGTCGGCGAACGTTGTTTGGATGTTCTCAGCAGCGGCCATCTTGGTCGGTTGGGTCTGAACCATCTCCTTGCCCAGCAAGTCACCAGTGATGACTGTGAACACGCCGGCGATGATGAGGACCCAGGAGCCGAACTTGACGCCCTTGCGATAGGCGACCAGGTCTTCAGCCGGGGCGCCTTCCTTGTTCTTCTTGATCAGAAGGTACGCCGCGACGGCCGCCATGAAGGCTCCGCCCGACACGAAAGCTGCGGTGATGGTGTGAGGCCACTGGGTCAGGAAGACCGGGTTGGTCAACACTGCGCCCAACGACTGTAGTTCGGCCCGACCCAGCTCTGGGTTATAGACCGCGCCCACAGGGTTTTGCATCCATGCATTCGCCGCGATGATAAATACGGAAGAGAGGAATGTGCCCACAGCGGCCAACCAGATGGTCGCCAAGTGCAATCCTTTGGACAGGCGATCCCACCCGAAGATCCACATACCGATGAACGTAGATTCGAGGAAGAACGCGATGAGGGCCTCAAGGGCGAGAGGAGCACCGAAGATGTCACCAACGAAGCGTGAATACTCCGACCAGTTCATGCCGAACTGGAACTCCTGCACAATACCCGTGACCACCCCCATGGCGAAGTTGATGAGGAACAATTTTCCAAAAAACTTCGTCAATCGTAAATAGGCATCCTTGCCTGATTTTCTCCAAGCAGTCTGGAGCACGGCAGTCATCACACTTAATGAGATCGTCAAGGGGACGAACAAGAAGTGATAGACCGTCGTGATGCCAAATTGCCACCTGGAAATCGTATCCGGACTCATACGCCGAACTTAGCGCGTTCGGCGATCAGATGCAATTTCTTCGTCCACTTTGTCGGGAGAATTCCAACCGATGTAATTGTTACAACCCAGACCTTATTCAAATGAGGACAATTATTCCCCTGACAATGATTATCGGCGACAATTCGATGTCAGTATGGCTGATCGATGATCGGGAGGAGCGGGAGAAATCATAATCTGGGCCAGACATTCTTCACACTATCACTGTGGTGTCTTGGACTGCTGTCGGGAGCCTGAATATTGCCTGAGACGAATGCAACGAAGAAATGATCACTGTGCGGCAACAATCGATTCTCTCCGCAGAATTTTCGGGCTGGAGGCAGGCTCATCACGCCACGAATTGAGATGATTACGTGGAATCACTTGCACTGGACTGTATGCTCATATAGTCTGCTATACGTGCATACAGCCGAGTCAGGAGTTCACTTCGAGGCGGATGACTCAGAGGGAAGATCGAGGTCTCAAGACGACCTTGATATATACAGCACTCCGTGCGCGGGGCACAGTGGCCCCCGCGTGAGACCCGGCGTACGTCTTCATATCCCGCAACGAAAGGAAAACCATGTCTGGCAACGCAATTGAAGTTGTCGGCCTTGTCAAGCATTTTGGAAAGGTCAAGGCAGTCGACGGACTCAACCTCAGCGTCGAGACCGGCCAGGTCACCGGCTTTCTGGGGCCCAATGGAGCTGGGAAGACGACCACGATCCGCGTTCTGCTGGGATTGCTGAAGGCGAACGCCGGCCAGGCCAGCGTTCTGGGCGGGAACCCCTGGACCGATGCGGTGAGCCTGCACAAGAGACTCGTCTATGTCCCCGGCGACGTGGCACTGTGGCCCAACCTCACCGGCGGCCAGATCATCGACGTCCTGGCCCGGCTCAGCGGCGGCATCACCAAGGAACGCAAACAAGAGATGCTGGAGCGTTTCCAGCTCGACCCGACCAAGAAGGCGCGGACCTACTCCAAGGGCAACCGGCAGAAGGTCGCCCTGGTGGCGGCCATGGCCTCGCGTGCGGAGTTGCTGGTCCTCGACGAGCCGACCAGCGGTCTCGACCCCCTGATGGAGGGCGAGTTCCAGAAGTGCATCAAGCAGGTCAAGGCGGAAGGGCGCTCGGTCCTACTGTCCAGCCACATCTTCTCCGAGGTCGAGTCGCTGGCCGATTCGATCTGCATCATCCGCGACGGGAAGACCATCGAACAAGGCACATTGGCCTCGATGCGGCACCTGACGCGGACACAGGTGCGCACCGACCTGGAATCCGGCGCGGAGAAGTTGCGCGACCTGGCCGGCATCCATGACCTCGCCGTCGACGGCCAGCACGTCAGCTTCTCGGTCGAGCAGGCCGATCTGCCGACCGTACTGAATGCCCTGGCCGAGCTGCATCCGCTCGCCCTGTCGGCCAACCCGCCGAGCCTGGAAGAAATCTTCCTCAGCCACTATCACACCGATGTGGCCAAGAGCCAAGGGGTTCAGAAATGAGTACGGCGGCCACCCTGGAAGCCCCTGCCACCAAGTCCCAGCGTGACAGTTTGTCCAACCTCGGTGTCCTGCTCGGGTTCACGTGGAAGCGCAACTGGGTCCGCAGTGTGGTCTGGCTGGTCATCGTCGTCGGCATGTTCGTCTTCATCTTCGACTACTACAAGGCACTGTTCACCGATGAGTCGCAGTTGGCGTCGTTCATCTCCACCGTCGACTCCCCCTCGCTGCTGGCCATGGTCGGCATCATCTCGAACCCGATCAGCGTGGTCGGGGCGACCTGGTGCAAGTTCTGGATGTTCGGCTCACTCATGCTCGGCATCGGCGTGCTGTTCCTGATGACACGCAACCTGCGCGGGGACGAGGACCAGGGCCGGGCCGAGTTGATCCGGTCGACGCCGCTGGGCATCCATTCGCGGTTGGCTTCCTCCGTGATACTGATGTCGGTGCTGTCGATCGTCATCGGAATCCTGACCGGCGTGGCGCTGGCGGCGCTGACCTCCGACCCGAACAACCTGCAACACCTGGTCAATGTCTCCTCGGTGGCGGCGGCGACCCAGGGATCGATGGTCTTCGGCATGTCGATCGCAGCCATGGGACTGCTGGGTGTGGGCATCGGGGCGCTGACCAACGAGATCAGTCCCTCGTCCGGGGCGGCCAACGGTATTGGAATGGCGATCTTCGGGGTGCTGTATATCATCCGTATGATCGGCGACGTGCAGTCCAACGCGGCGACCTGGGTTTCGCCGATCGGCTGGGGCCAGAAGATGGACCCCTACGGCGCCGACCGTTGGTGGCCGTTCATCATGATCGTCATCCTGGCCGCCATCCTGGTCTGGGTGGCGTGGATGATCCAGTCCAGCCGTGACCTGGGAGACTCCATCGCCCCGCAGCGCAAAGGCAAGGCGGGCGCGTCTGCCCTGCTCACCAGGGTGTGGGGTCTGGGCATGCGCCTCCAGCGCGGGTCGTTCATCGCGTGGATCGTCTGCCTGGTCATCTTCCCGATGGTCCTCGGCTCGGTCATCAAAGCCATCCGGGACATGATTAGCGGTACGACCATGGCGGGACTCGCCAACATGGCCGACACCCTCGACGGGGTGCTCGGCATGATCTTCATCCCCATGTTGGCCCTTGTCGTGGGTATTTTCGCAGCACAATCGGCAACGAGTCTTCGTACTGACGAAGCCCACGGTGTCCTCGAATCGCAGTTGGCGACCGGAGTCGGACGAGTCTCCTGGGCCCTGCAGCGGCTGGCCGTCACCTTCGTGGCGATCGTCGTCTTCCTGCTGATCACCGGAGTGTGTCTGGGCGCGTCCTACGGGGCGCTGGTCTCCGACATGTCCCGGTTGCCGGTGGTCATCGGCTCCTTCTTCGCCTACCTGCCGGCCTGTTGCCTGTTGGCGTCGATCTTCGTCCTCGGCTTCGGCTGGTGGCCCCGGTATGCAGTGTCGGTCACCTGGATCGTGGTGGTCGCCCTGTGGGCCTTCATGATCGTCGGCCTGGCTCTGCGCATCCCGACCTGGCTGCTCGACCTGATGCCCTTCAACGCCACTCCAGCCGTCCCGGCCGTACCGATGAACTGGACGCCCATCATCATTTTGAGCCTGATCGCGGCGGCCTTCACGGTCGTCGGGCTGATCGGCTTCCGGAGGAGGAACGTTCCGGCCTAGCCCGAATCAGGTGGCGGATTGAGCGCGAATTCCGGGGTCCGGGCGCGAGCAGGTGACAACTCCACCACGCTGACCAGACGCGATACCGATAAACTGGTGGTCACGTACTCGTATTAATTGAAGGAGTTGCGACGTGTTGATCGCCCTGCTTATCATCGTCATCGTTCTTGTGGTCATCGTTGTGGGATTGGGACTGGGAGCGATCGCGGCGTACAACCGGATGGTTCAGGGACGCAACCTCGTCGAGCAGTCCTGGAACCAGATCGACGTCGAATTGAATCGGCGCTACGACCTGATCCCCAACCTGGTCAACACCATCAAAGGAGCCACGAACTACGAGCAATCAACTCTGGCGCAGGTGGTCGGGTTGCGCAACCAGGCGGCGGCCCTGGCCGGATCGAAGGCCAATCCCGCCCAGCGGGCCCAGGTTGAAGAACAGTTGTCGAGTCAGTTGCAGAACCTTGTCGCGGTGACTGTGGAGGCATATCCCGACCTGAAAGCCAATTCCGGGTTCATGCAATTACAGGCCGAATTGAGCGAGATTGAGTCGCGCATCGCCAACGCGCGCAAGTATTACAACGCCAATGTTGGCGCCTACAACACCTTGATCCAGTCCTTCCCCAACTCCCTGATGGCCGGGATGGGCCACTTCACCAAAGCCGATTACTTCCAGATCCAGGATCAAGCAGTACGCCAGGCCCCTGTCGTCGACTTCGGGGCCCCGGGAGCAGGCGCCGCTGCGGCGCCCATGCAACAGCCACCAGCTATCCCTCAGCAGATGAGCGCACCCTTCGCCCAACCGCCTGCACCCGCCACGGGTGGGGACTACGCACAACCTGACTTCACCAATCCATCGGGGGTGCCTGACCAGCGGTGACGCCTGGTCACAGCTCATCTCTCCGCCTGGCGATATCCGGGTGCGACGCGTGAACAAACGAGCCTGTAGTCGTACTGTTGTCCGACTATTCTTGACCCATGACTGTGTACGAACTGACGTGGGTGTGGCCTGACACGTTGATCTCGATCGGGATTGTCATCCTGCTCGCGGTGGCGGCCCACCTTGTCGTGGTGACCGCGATCCGGCTGGCGACGCGCCGGATGCGACGGTTGGCCGACAAACCGGAGGGCACCTGGGCCCACAAGGCAGCCTCCGCTTTGAGCAGTGCGGCGCGGGTACGGGCCGGGCGTACTGTCGTCCACGTGACGGCCCTGGCCCACATGGCCAAGTCGATCTGGACGTTTATCCTGGTCATCGTGGTGGTGTTGACGATCTTGGGGATCCTCAACCTC
>WRFP01000041.1 GCA_009778725.1 Propionibacteriaceae bacterium | reverse complement strand
GGGTGTCACCCAGCAACGCCGTCGTGGGGTCTATCTGGACTTCACCGACGCGCTGGCGAGATTGGGCCGCAAGGCCGTCGAGGAGAAGTACGGCAACCTGTTCGATATGTACGCCCAGATCACCGGTGAGGATCCGTACCAGACCCCGATGCGTATCTACCCAGCCGTGCACTATGTCATGGGTGGGCTGTGGGTCGACTACGACCTTCAGAGCACGATCCCCGGGTTGTACGTGTGTGGCGAAGCCAACTTCTCTGATCACGGCGCCAACCGCCTCGGCGCGTCGGCCCTGATGCAAGGCTTGTCGGATGGCTATTTCGTCCTGCCGAACACGATCAACGACTACCTGGCCGCCGGTCCGTTCGAGAAGATCGACGACACCACTCCCGGTGCCGCGGAGGCATTGGCCGAAGCCACGGAGAGGATCGAGAGGATGCTGGCCGTCAACGGTACGCGTTCAGTCGACTCCATCCACCGCGAACTCGGCGCCATCATGTGGGAATACTGTGGCATGGAACGTACCGAAGAGGGCCTTCAGGTCGCTATTGACAAGATCCGTGCCTTGCGTGACGAGTTCTGGACCAACGTCAAGGTCACCGGTGTGAACGAGGACTTCAACCAGACCCTGGAGCGCGCCGGACGGCTGATCGACTTCATTGATCTGGGCGAATTGATGTGCATCGACGCCCTCCATCGGCGTGAGTCCTGCGGCGGGCACTTCCGCCGCGAGTCCCAAACCGAGGACGGCGAGGCTCTACGCCACGACGACGAGTACGCCTACGTCGCCGCCTGGGAGTTCACAGGGGAAGGGCAGAAACCGGTCCTTCACAAGGAACCGCTTGTCTATGAGGCTATCGAGTTGAAGCAACGGAGTTACAAGTGAAAATCACGCTGAAGATTTGGCGTCAGGCCAACAAGAACACTGCAGGATCGATGCATTCCTATCAGCTGGATGATGTCTCCGAGGAGATGAGCTTCCTAGAGATGCTCGACCTGCTCAACGAACACCTCACACTGACTGACGAGGAACCCATCGCCTTCGACTACGACTGCCGCGAGGGAATTTGCGGTATGTGCGGCATCGTCATCAATGGGTCGCCCCATGGCCGCTACGAGTCCCCGGTGCCCACCACCACCTGCCAGTTGCACATGCGCAACTTCCACGATGGAGATGTCATCGAGGTCGAGCCATGGCGGGCCGGGGCCTTCCCGGTGGTCAAGGACCTGGTGGTCGACCGCTCGGCCTTCGACCGGATCATCCAGGCGGGTGGCTACATCTCGGTCAACACCGGTGCGGCTCCGGAAGCCCACTCGACTCCCGCTCCGAAACGCCTGGCTGACCGGGCTTTCGACGCTGCCACCTGCATCGGTTGCGGCGCCTGTGTTGCGGCTTGCCCCAACGGGTCCGGAATGCTGTTCACCTCGGCGAAGATCACCCACTTGGCCAACCTTCCCCAGGGCCTGCCCGAGCGTCACCGGCGCGTCAAGTCCATGGTCGCCGCGCACGATGAGAACGGGTTCGGCGGATGCCAGAACATCGGCGAGTGCGCCGCGGTCTGCCCGAAGGAGATCCCTCTGGAGTCCATCGCCCAGCTCAACCGCGACTTGATCGCGTCCTTGTTCAGAGGAGACGGCAAGACGGAGTGACCGGGGCCGTACTCGACGACGTTCCTTTGTGACCACAGTCGTGTGTCCGTACTGCTCTCACGTACTGATACCTGCCCTCACGCGGACCAAACGTGGTTAAGTGAGGACATGCAAACTGTCGATTTCTGGTTCGATCCCTATTGCCCTTGGGCGTGGATGTCCTCGCGTTGGATGCTCGAGGTCGTCAAGGTCCGCAACGTCACGCTGAGATTCCATGTTATGAGCCTTGCCGTCCTCAACGAAGGTCGCGAGGAATTGGCGGAGGACTACAAACAGCGTATGGCCACACAGGCATGGTACGGCGCGCGGGCCGCCATCGCGGTCGAACAGCGCTACGGGCAAGACAAGCTGTCCGACTTCTACACGGCCCTGGGCACCCGCTACCATCCGCTCAAAGAACCCAGAGAGCCTGAGACAGTACGAGCGGCACTGGCCCAGGTGGGGCTGGACGAAGCCATCGCCGACGGTTGCACGAAGACCGACTGGGACGAGGCCCTGCGGGTCAGCCACCACGAGGGCATGGACCCGGTGGGGATGGATGTCGGCACCCCGGTGATCCGGATCGGTGAGATGTCGATCTTCGGACCAGTCATCTCACCCGCTCCGAAAGGCGAAGAGGCAGGCAAGTTGTTCGATGGCGTCCTGGGCGTCATGGCGTACCCGGGTTTCTTCGAGCTGAAACGTACGCGTACCGTGGGGCCAATTTTCGACTGACCAGGCGCTTGGTGATGCGCTGTCATGCGCTCGATGAGGAATTTATAAGTGGCGCGGCTGAGCGCAGATATGGCAGAATGTCAGATTGTGCTCGTACGGCCCCTGCCACAGGGGGGTAGCCTGCGGGCAGTGACTGAACGAGAACCAAGGTGACCTGTGGCACCCGGAGGTATCTACCATGAACCAGCTCATTTCTGCGGTGAACGCGGAGTCGCTACGCGACGACACTCCTGACTTCCGTCCGGGAGACTCAGTCAAGGTCCACGTGCGAGTCGTTGAGGGCAGCCGTTCCCGTATCCAGATTTTCGCTGGTGTGGTGATCGCCCGTACAGGTTCCAGTGTCCAAGAAGCCTTCACAGTACGCAAGGTCTCGTTCGGGGTCGGGGTCGAGCGTACCTTCCCGCTGCATTCTCCGATTATCGACCACATCGAGGTCGAGCGTCGCGGTGATGTGCGCCGGGCCAAGCTGTATTACCTGCGCGGGTTGCGTGGCAAGGCGGCCAAGATCAAGGAGAAGCGCTACGTCTGAGGCGACTCCCGCCTCAGACGATGAGGCCACGATTCCCAGTGAGGAAACTGCGCCGGCGAGAAGGGCACATCCGCCGCGTAGCAAGCCGCGGGCGGTCTTGCGCTGGATAGGTGAATTTGCGATTTACATGGTGGTGGCAGTCCTTGTCGTGGTCCTTGTCAGACTCTTTCTCATACAACCCTTCCTGGTTCCCTCCGGTTCGATGGAACAAACCCTTGAGGTCGGAGACACGATCCTGGCGTGGAAGCCTGGAGAGCCCCAACGCGGCGAAATCGTCGTTTTCCGCGATGACTTGTCGTGGCTCGGGCCCGCCGATCCGGCCCCAGATTGGAAGCAATTCTTGTCCTGGATCAAGGTCTTGCCGCCGCAAAATGAACAGTACCTTGTGAAAAGGTTGATCGGCCTGCCTGGAGACCATGTGACCTGTTGTGATGCGTCCGGGCGGATCTCGGTCAACGGCCATCCCCTGGAGGAATCCCAGTACCTGTTCCAGACCAGTTCCAACCAGACAGTCGCGCCCTCCACTGACAGTTTTGACATCGTCGTACCGGCAGGACACGTCTTCGTGATGGGGGACCACCGAAACGAGTCGGCGGATTCCCGTTACCACATGTGTTCGGGATCCACTCCGACTCCGGATTTGGCCTTCCCGAGCATCGACGCGATCCAGGGCCGAGCTTTCGCGATCATGAGACCGGTGTCGAGGATTCGTACGTTCTCCATACCTCCAACCTTCGCAGACGTCCCAGATCCGACCGGATCACCACCGTCAGTGAATGCCGTGCAATGGACCTGTCCTCTTGGCAGCATATGAGCAGATGTTGGCGGCGGCCGGCTTGGGGCCGGTCGCAGGCGCCGACGAGGCCGGCAGGGGTGCGTGCGCTGGGCCACTGGTGGCGGCAGCAGTCATTTTGTCCGAGGATCCCGGCCACCAGATCGCCGGGTTGGACGACTCCAAGGCGCTCAGCCACGGGCGCCGGGCGAGTCTGCTCCACCTGATTTTCCAGTACGCCACCGCCGTGTCCTGGGTGGTGGTCGAGGCCCGAGACTGCGACCGGATGGGGTTGCAGGCTGCCAACCTCCACGCACTCAGGCAAGCTGTTCTGGGATTGCGGGTGACTCCCGGGTTCGTGATCACCGATGGGTTTGGCGTCGATGGGCTCGGCGTGCCCAGTGTGGGGATGTGGAAGGCCGACAAGGTCGTACCCTGTGTGTCCGCGGCGTCGATCGTGGCCAAGGTGATGCGCGACACCATCATGGATGATCTCGACCTGCTTTATCCGGAATATGAATTGTCGCAGCACAAAGGCTATGCCACCGCCTTGCATCAGCGACACCTGGACGAATTGGGGCCGTGTCCACAGCATCGGTTGAGCTATGGGAATGTGGCCCGAACCACTAGAGTGGATGCATCATGAGCGCTGAAGACCTTGAATCCTACGAATCCGATCTTGAACTTGCCTTGTACAAGGAGTACAAGGATGTGGTCGGGATTTTTCGGTACGCTGTCGAGACGGAACGGCGCTTCTATCTTTGCAACAATGTGGATGTCAAGGTACGCACCGAAGGTGGCGACATCTACTACGAGGTGTCGATGGCCGACGCGTGGGTCTGGGATATGTACCGGCCTGCCAGATTCGTCAAGACCGCCAAGGTTTTAACCTTCCGCGATGTGTCTATCGAAGAGATCACTCATTCCGATCTCCAAGTCCCCGAACAGGGCTAGGAACCCGCTCAACTGCTGGGGGAGGCCTCAGCATCCCACTGTCACCATCTTCGTTACTCGCTGCGCAGTGCTTCGACGGGGTCTCTGCGGGATGCGGCTGAACTGGGGATCAACCCGGCCACGAAGGTCAGGGCCATCGAAATGGCGATCAGGGCCACACCCGCGATGGCGGGCAGTTGCGCGATGTTCTTGACCTGGGTGTAGTGATAGACAATCGGGTTGGCGATCAGCGTCAAGACCAGGGTGATCAGGACCCCCATCGCACCGGCGACAAAACCGACGATGAGCGTTTCGGCGTTGAAGACGTTGCCGACATCTCGCTTGCTGGCACCCAGAGCACGCAGAATGCCGATCTCTTTGCGGCGTTCGAGTACGGAGATGTACGTGATGACGCCGATCATGATCGAGGACACCACCAGCGAAATCGACACGAAAGCGACCAGGACTGACGTGATCTTGGAGATGATGTCGGTCACCGAACTCATCAGGGTCCCGACCATGTCGGTGTACGTGATGACCTTGCCGTCCTGGCCGCTGGTTGACATCTGGTTGTTGTACCCGTCGAGGATGTCGATGACGTGCTGCTTGGAGGTGAAATCTTTGGGGTAGATATCGATGCTGTACGGCACGGCTGGATCGGCGTACCCAAACTGTGTCAGGTTGGAGTCCAGGGAGTTGGCCTGGTTGGAGCGCATCGACATCAGTAGCGTGGTCAACTGGTCGGAATCCATGTTGAAGCGGAAGACGTTCGACAACTGCGCCGGGTCGATGGTCATCGCGGAGGACAGTTGGCTGGTCAACTGCGACATGGTGGACTGCATGGCGACGGCCAGTTGGGACTGCAGGGAGTTCATCACCGCCGACAGCGTGGACTGCAATGTCTGTTGCATGTAGCCTGCCAAGGCGCCGGCCAGTTGCTGCTGGATCGCGCCGGAGTCCATCGTCGCGGCGAGCCGGGACGAGAATTGGGCTTGCACGCTGGGCTGGGCGAACCAGGTGGTGAACGAATCGACGACCTCGCTGACACCGGGAATCGATCCCAGGTCAGTCGGCATGCTGGTCGGAAGTGCAGTGGGTACGGTGGGAGGCTGGCTTGGTGCAGGGGTGGTGGGGAACAGGGCGCCGATCAGGCTTGCCAGGGAGCTGGGCAGGTCGGTCGGTAGTGTGGTCGGCAGGCCGCTCGGGAAGCTGAGGGGCAGGCCGGTCGGCAGTGCTGTGGGAAGGCTTGTTGGCAGCGTCGTGGGGAGGCTGATCGGCAGCGTGGTTGGCAGGCCGCTCGGCAAGGTGATGGACAAGCTTGGCAAGCTGGCGGACACGGTGGGCGGGATGCTCAATGACAAGGTGGGCAAGGTGGAGATGAAGCTGGTGACCTGTGTGGGCAATCCGGCTGGCAGGGTCAGTGTCACGGTGGGCGGCAGACTCAAAGCCAACGTCGTTGGAAGGCTCAGGGTCAGTGTGGTGGGCAGGCCAGCCGGGGATGAGGCCGGGGTGGCCGCCGGAGTCGCTGTGCCGGTCGGCGCGGAGGTTGACGGTGTGGCCACGGGGGTCGTCGTGGGGCTGGACAAGGTGATGACCATCGATGGCAGAGGCGTGCTGGACGCTGTGCCTGTTGCTGTCGTGGGGGCCGATGGAGCGGTGGTCGGGGCCGCTGAGAGCGTCGGGGCCGACGTGGTGGTGGGACTCGGCGAGGAGACTGTCGCAGTGGGATCGGGTGTTGTGCTGGTGGGCTCGGGTGTTGTGCTGGTGGGCTCTGGCGTTGTGCTGGTGGGATCGGGCGTTGTCACAGTGGGCTCTGGCGTACTGGTGGCCGACGTGGCCGAGGGTGACGCAGTGTCGGTTGATGATGGCAGGCCGGTGGGTGTGGGCGGCGATGTCGGCGGGGCGGACGGCGTCGGGCCTGCCGTGGAGGTCGGCGTGGCCGTGGGTGTGATGGCAGACGACGGGGCTGGTGTGCCCGATGATGTCGGCGTCGACGAGGATCCAGTGGCCGAAGGTGTCGTACTGGGTGTGGACGATGCTGTGGTGGCGGTGGGCGCCGATGTGCTGGGTGAGGCTGGCGCCCCTGTGGTGCTGGACGGCTGGCCTGTCGAGGAAGACGATCCAGTCGGTGCTGCGGTGGACGCGGGAGGCGGACTGCTGCCGGGCGCTGAGGGGCTCGGCAGGGTGCCCACAGTGTCGTTGAGGTAGTCAGCCAGGGTTTGGGAGATCAGCGACCCCAGCGCGTTCGGGGAGACGGAGATGTTCAACCCGCTCATCAGGGAGGTCAGGTCAGGAGGTGGCACCGCCGGCATGCTCGACGCGAGAGAACTGAGGTTCATCGACGGCAGGCTGGGGGAGAAGTTGTTGAGGTTGGCGCTGAACAGTTGAGCCATGGCGTCCGGGTCGACATTCAACAAGGAGGAGAAGTCGAAGGATGACAAGGAGGGGTTGGCCTGTTCTTCGGCGAAGGTCTTGCCCGATAAAACGTTGACATCGGGAGTGGCGAGTTGTTGCTTGACGATCGGCGACGCGGCCCCTTCATCCATCAGGTGGGTGACCAGGCTTGAGGGATAGTACAGTCCCGGGCTCAGCATGGTGGTCGTGGACGAAGGATCGGGACGGGCCACCCCGGCGACCTTGAGCGGCTCTCCGTTCGCAACCGCGTTCTTCATCCAGGTCTGGTCGGTGCTCTTGTCGGTCCATACCTGGTACGTCGGGTCGTACTGATAGAAATCCTGGGCCGCCACGACGCTGAAGTCGACGGCCATCAGTTGGTCGTACGAGAAGGAGAGGGTGTCTGACGGTGTCGTGATGGGTTTGTTCTGGGCCATATTGTTGACCATCTGCGCCAACTGGTCGGGATCGCGCAGGCCCATGGCGTACAAGACGAAATCGGAGACGCCGCCCGAACTGGACAGGACGAGCATGCACTCGTTGTTGTTCTGCGGCCAGTGCCCGGCGAGGACGTCGTACTGGCCGTTGACCAGGCCCATGTCGTCGGGCAGGGAGGAGAAGACGTTGGCGGACATGCCCATTGACAGCAGGGAACTGGAGGATGTGGTGTTCATGCCCAGGGCGGTGAAGACTGCGTTGGGGTTGACCTGGCGTACCGACTCGCTGGTGTCGGTGGAGAAGATTTGGGGGGTGACGTTGTAGTTGTACTGGATGGAGTTCACGTACTGCTGGATCCCGGACGAGTCGGAATCGAAGTACGTCTTCAGCGAGCCGAGGTCATTCGATCCGACATGGGAGAACATCTTGGCGAGAGTCTTGACTTCGTGGACATCCCCGGTCGCGGTGGACGATGACGAGTCGTCGGACGAGGAGTTGGACCCAGTCAGGAGACTGGTCAGGTCGATCCCCTGAGTCTGGATGGTCAGCGGGTAGAGCGACAAGGTGTCTTCCTCGACCGAGCGGATGTAGGCGTTGATGCCGTTGGCCAGGGCAAGGATGGTGGCGATGCCGATGATGCCGATCGAGCCCGCGAAGCTGGTCATCAGCGTGCGGCCCTTTTTTGTCATCAGGTTGGTGAAGCTCAGAGCGATCGCGGTGAGGAAGCTCATCGATGTGCGCCGTGCCTCTTTGGCCTGCCTGCGGTCGGCCAGGGGGGTGTACGGGCTGGTGTCGTCGACGACCTTGCCGTCTTTGAGCGAGACGATGCGCGTGGCGTACTGCTGGGCCAATTCCGGGTTGTGGGTCACCATGATGACCAGCCGGTCGGCTGCGATCTGCTTCAACAGGTTCATGACCTGGACGCCGGTCTTGGAGTCCAGGGCCCCGGTGGGTTCGTCGGCCAGCAGGATTTCCGGATCGTTGATCAGAGCCCGGGCGATGGCCACACGTTGCATCTGGCCGCCGGAGAGCTGGCTGGGCAGCTTGTTCATGTGCTCGACCAGGTCGACGTCCTCGAGGGCCTTCTTGGCTCTCTGGGCTCGCTCAGCCGAACCGACGCCGGACAGAGTGAGCGCCAATTCTACGTTGGACAGGACGGTTTGGTGGGGGATCAGGTTGTAGTTCTGGAAGACGAAGCCGATACGGTTGTTGCGGTAGGTGTCCCAGTCACGGTCCTTGTATTCGCTGGTTGAGACCTGGTCGATTTCCAGGTCCCCGGAATCGCAGTGGTCGAGGCCGCCGACGATGTTCAGCAGGGTTGTTTTGCCGGATCCTGACGGGCCGAGGACTGCGACGAATTCATTGTCGCGGAAAGTGATGGTGACTCCGTCGAGCGCCGCTTGAGTGAAAGTCCCTGTGTGGTAAGTCTTGCGGACTTCATCAAGATGGAGCACAATCGCCCTTTCCCCGAGCACTCGTACGGTGTGAATACAAGACTTTTATTGTACCGCTTGTGAGATTTGGGTTTGCCAGCGACTCGGGTGATCGTGAGATCAGAATGATAGCAAAGTATTGTCCCTTATTTCATCGCTGGTGTCGTTTTTTGGCAGGGTGTGGAGAACTCTTGCCGCAGCCCTTGGCCCTGTGGATAGCAGACTCTGCGAGCCTGTTTCCGGGCACTGTCCCGGGCGGAGGTGAACCATGGATGAGCGAGTGTCGGTGGGAAAGATGGGCGAGGATCTCGCCGTGTCATACCTGGAGCGTCTGGGCTGGCGGATCGTGGACCGCAATTGGCGGTTCTCCCGGGTGGGGGAGATCGACATCGTTGCCGTCGAGCCCAGCCGGGGTCGGGGGACCCTGGTCTTCTGCGAGGTGAAAGCCAAGTCGGGAACCGGGTTCGGCGAGCCGCTGGAAGCGATTACACAGGCCAAACTGCGTCGTCTGCACCGCCTGGCCTGTCTGTGGATGACCAATCACGACACGGGGTATGACAGGGTCAGGATCGACGCCATCGGTGTTCTTGCCCCGCCGGGCGGGGTCGCCACCCTGACCCACGCGAAAGCAGTACGGCTATGAGTTCGGTATGGGGGATCGCTCGCGCGCAGTCGGTGGCCCTGGTGGGGGTGGACGCGATGCTGGTCACAGTGGAGGCCTGGACCGGATCGGGGTTGCCACGCACGACGATGGTGGGGTTGCCCGACGCAGCCCTGACCCAGGCGAAAGAAAGGTGCCGGGCGGCAGTACTGAGCGCCGGGTACTCGTGGCCCTCCCAGGTGTTGACGATCAATCTGACTCCGGCGAGTGTCCCCAAGGCGGGGTCCCATTATGATCTGGGGATTGCTGCGGCTGTGTTGGTCACGGAGAAGGTGCTTCCTCCCGAGTGCTTGAACCAGGTCACCTTACTGGGCGAGTTGGGCCTGGACGGCACCGTTCATCCAGTCCGAGGAGTTCTGCCGGCACTGCTGGGTGCCCGGCGACTGGGATTGGAGCGGGCTGTCGTTCCGGCCAGTCAGGTCAGTGAAGCTTGCTTGGTCGAAGGAATCCAGGCTCGCGGTGTGCGCAATCTGAAGGACCTGATCGATGTCTTGCAGGGAGGACCAGGAGTAGCAACTGAACCTGTTCGTTCTACTGATCAGTCGTCCCCCATGGCCCCGGACCTGAGAGACGTCATCGGTCTGACTCAGGCCCGCTGGGCTTTGGAGGTTGCTGCTGCGGGGCGTCACCATGTGTATCTCCACGGTCCTCCCGGTGTCGGGAAAACCCTGCTGGCGTCGTGCCTGCCGACGATCTTGCCCGACCTGAGTGTGACCGAGGCGATGGAAGTGGCCGCCATCCATTCGCTGGTCGATGTGACGATTGACGCTTTACCGCAACGACCTCCGTATTCTGCCCCACATCACTCCACTTCGGTGGCGGCCCTGATCGGGGGCGGGGCGAGGATCGCCCGGCCAGGCGCGGTCTCGCTGGCCCATCGCGGCGTGCTCTTCCTCGACGAGGCTCCCGAGTTCCCCACGCAGGCGCTGGAGGCCTTGCGTACACCCTTGGAGTCGGGGGAAATCGTGCTCGCCCGCTCTCAGATGGCGGTCAGGTATCCGGCGCGATTCCAGCTCGTCCTGGCGGCCAACCCCTGTCCGTGTGGGCTGGCCGCCAGTCCGAACAGCAAGTGCACGTGTTCGCCGATGGCCATTCGCAGATATGCCGCCCGGGTGTCGGGACCGATCCTGGACCGGATTGACATCCAGGCCAGGATCGTTGCTCTGCGCAGGAGTCTGTTGACGCGCGGGTTGACCGAACCGGAGAGTTCGGAAGTTGTGGTCGAGCGGGTGATGTCGGCGAGGGAGAGGCAATCGACCCGTCTGAAGGACACCCCGTGGGTGACCAATGCGGAGGTGCCTGGTAGGTACGTTCGCCAGGACCTGCCTCTGCCGACATCGATGAGCATCCTCGACGCAGAGGTGGCGAATGGCAATCTGAGCGCGCGTGGGGTGGACAAGGTGTTGAAGGTGGCTTGGACGGTGGCGGACCTGATGGGGGCTGACCGTCCCGATGGTGACCATCTGTCGGTCGCCCTGGGACTACGACAAGGAGAGGAGATCACCTGATGGAGGACGAACGCAAAGCCAGAATGGGTCTGGCTGCCGCCCACGACGCGGGAGATGTGGGGTTGGCGAAGCTGATCGGTGAACAGGGGGCTGTCGATGTGTGGGAGTATCTACGTGCCGGACAAGGGAAGACTGCGATTGCGCGTCGGGCTGCACAGATTGATGTCGACTCCCTGATGCACCGCACGGATCAGATCGGGGCCCGATTTGTGATTCCCTCAGATGAACAATGGCCCACCTACCTGAACGAACTCGAATGGAGTGAGCCGGTTGGTGGCGTGGGCGGGGTACCACTGGGGTTGTGGGTGTCAGGGCCGGCAGACCTGTCTCAGTTGACGGCAGTTGCCATGGTGGGTTCCAGGGCGAGCACAGCCTATGGCGAACATGTCGCCGCCGATTGGGCGGTGGGGATCGCCGAACATGGGTACTGTGTGCTGTCTGGGGGAGCCTACGGGATCGATTCTTGTGCTCATCGCGGCGCCCTTGCCTGCGGCGGGGCGACTGTGGCAGTCATGGCGGGTGGCTTGGCCCAGTTGTATCCCTCGGGGAACTCGGTCTTGCTGGAAAAGATCCGCGACAGCGGTGCGGTGGTCAGTGAGCATCCGCCCGACCGGCCACCCTCGCGAGCAAGGTTCCTCGTTCGAAACAGGCTGATCGCTGCGTTGGCTAAGGCAACGGTCATCGTCGAGGGAGCACTGCGCAGTGGCGCCCAGAACACCGTGAGTTGGGCCCTGTCCCTCCAGCGCCCGGTCCTGGCCGCCCCTGGGCCTGTCACGTCGGCCATGTCGGTCACCCCCCATCGGCTTGTCCGCAGTGGTCAGGCCACTCTTGTGACCAGCGTGGAAGACATCCTCACCAGTGTCGAACCCTTGAAGTCGGCGACCCCGGATTACCCTCGCGACGAACCCACCGCGCTGGATGGACTCACTCCAGACCTGGCACAGGTCTGCGAGTGTCTGCCCGCCCGCCGAAGTGTCAGTGTCGACGAACTATGTGCCTTGACTGGTGAATCAGCGTGGTCGTTGATGGCCAGTTTGGGAAGACTCAAACAGCTGGGTTTCGTGGCAGAAGTCACGCCGGGAATGTGGCGGGTCAGCACTCGGCCATCTCAGGCAACCGGGTCTGCTCAGGATGCGCTGATCAGTCCATTGTCGTAGGTGAGCCGTCCGGCCCAGAAGGTGGCCAGGACTGGGTCGGGGAGATTCATGCCGTCGTAGGGGTTATTGCGTCCCAGGGTGACCGCGGTGTCCTTGTCGACGACCGCTCTGCGGGTGGGGTCGATCAGGACCAGGGTGGCGGGCTGCCCCGGGACCAGCGGGCGGCCCTGGCTCTCGGAGATCTGCCCGATGCGGGCCGGGGCTTCGGACATCCGGTCGGCCACACCGGCCCAGTCGAGCAGTCCAGTGGTGACCATTGTCTCGATGACCACACCGAGCGCCCACTCGAGCCCCACCATTCCCGGTTTGGCATCCGGGAATGGTTTCTGCTTGTCAGCTGGTAGATGAGGGGCATGATCGGTGCCAACTACATCGATTGTCCGATCGGCGAGGGCCTGGCGCACGGCCTGACGGTCGTCGTCCGACCTGAGAGGGGGGTTCACTTTGAAGCGGGTGTCGCCGGAGCGCAAGAGGTCGGAACCCAGCAGGAGGTGGTGTGGAGTTGCCTCGGCCGTGACCGGAATGCCACGAGCTTTGGCCCAGCGCACCACGTCGACCGACTCGGCGGTCGAGATGTGACAGATGTGGACATGGGCCCCGGTGTCGAGAGCCAACTGGACGTCACGGGCCACAATCGTCGCCTCGGCCGACCAGGGCCAGAACGTTTCGTCAGTGGATTCGGGTACGCAGGCCTGGGCGCCTGCCAAGTTGTGGTCTTGGCAGTGCTGCGCGATCACACCCCCGAAAGCGCCGACCTCGACCAGGGCTTGCCTCATCAGACCAGCGTCCATCACACAGCGGCCATCATCCGAGAAGTGGGTCACCCCCACGGAATGCATGCCGGTGATGTCGGACAGTTCGGCCCCGTTCAACCCCCGGGTGATCGCGCCCACAGGAATCACGTCGGCCGACTGTCCAGTGGCGAGATCGCGGATGTGGCGTACTGCTGCGGCCGTGTCCGTGACCGGATCGGTGTTCGCCATGGCGAAGACGGCGGTGAAACCTCCGCGCGCTGCTGCGGCCGTGCCCGTGGCGATCGTTTCCGCCGGAAAGGGACTGGGTTCGCGCAAGTGGGTGTGCAGATCGACCAGCCCCGGCATGGCCATCAGGCCATCAGCATCGATCACACGGGGTCGCTCCAGGGCATCTGGATCCACCAGACGGGTCCCATGGATGCCGAGATTCGTCCCTTCGCCTGAGGGGAGTCGCAGATTGGCGATGAGCAGGTCTTCCACGTCGTACCCCTTTCCCGGACAGGCCTCCAGAGTTCTGGTGCCGAGGATACCGAACACCAGACTAGCGTTTCGAGTATGACCAGGACTGATGCCGCCACTGTTGGGAACGCCTAACAGGGTATGCTCTCATCCCTCCTTTCACAATGATGATTAACGCTTCGTCATGCCAGCTCGTTGAATTTTGTCGTACCTTCGTGATTGAGTAGGGGTTGGAAGGAGTGCGATGCAGAAGGTGGTACTGGGGACCGGTGAGGTCACGGCAGAGATCTGGAGCCGTGGCGCTGCTGTCAACGACCTCCGGATGCCAGACCGGGCTGGTCGGGTCGCTTCTGTCATTTTGGGGTACGACTGTGACGAGGACCGTCTGGCAGGCAGCGGGTATCTGGGTGAAATCTGCGGCCCCTTTGCCAACCGCATCGCTGCCGGAGGGTATGTCATCGACTCCGTGACGTACACCCCTGGCTTGAATGACAACGGTTCGGCCACACTTCACGGTGGTCAGCATGGCTGGAGCACCCAGGATTGGACGGTAGTCGAGGCAGACGAGAACCACGTGTCCTTGCACCTGGACTGGTCCGACCCCGACGGAGGATTCCCAGGTCCGATCCACGCCGATGTGGAGTACCGGCTCGATGGGTGGTCCTTGACTCACATTGTCAGTGCCACTGTCGACGCGCCCACCGTCCTCAACATCGTGTGCCACCCTTATTTCAACCTGTCGGGCACGGGTTCTGCGATTGATGACCATGAGCTGACTGTCCGGGCGAGCGCCTATCTCCCCATCGATCAGGCTTCCATCCCGCTGGCTCAAGCACCCAAACCAGTGAGGGGTTCGCCCTTCGATTTCACCTCGGTTCGGCTCATCGGGCCAGCACTCTCCGATCAGGATGCCCAGGTGCGCGATCACGCCGGCATTGATCACGCGTTTGTCCTTGATGGTCCGGGGAGCAGAGATGCCGCCCGCCTGCGCCATCCAGTAACCGGTCGTACTGTGGATATTCGCACCGACTACCCCGCTATGCAGGTCTACACGGGGCAGTTCCTGTCCGAGACCGCCGTCACGCATCCGGTGGGGGCGGGAACCGTGCATACTGGAATTGCCCTGGAAACCGAGGAATACCCGGACTCTCCGCGTCGCCCGGACTTCCCGTCGACGCTGGTCAGACCAGGACAGGTCTATTCGAGGACGACAACATGGCTGTTCAGCATTCACTGACCCCATCACTGTTGGAAGGAGACTAATGCGTGTCCACATCGGTACGGACCATGCCGGCTTCGACGTGAAAGCCGCCATCGTGCGTGTTCTACAAACCAGGGGGTATGACGTCGTCGATCACGGCGCCGAGGATTACGACTCGGAAGACGACTATCCCTCGTACATCATCCCCACAGCCGAGGCTGTCGTCGCCGACCCTGGCTCACTGGGCATCATCCTCGGCGGGTCGGGCAACGGTGAGGTGATCGCGGCCAACAAGGTCCGCGGCGTGAGAGCCGCCCTAATCCACTCCAACGAGACGGCAATCCTGGCCCGCGAACACAACAATGCCAATATCGCGTCGTTGGGAGCCAGGATGCACAGCCGGGAGCAGGTCATCGATCTCATTCTGGCGTTTCTCGACACTGAGTTCTCCCATGCCGACCGGCACGTGCGGAGAATCCAGTTGATCAGCGCCTACGAGGGGTCCTTCACCGACATGTGACGATGTCAGGATCAAGGCGGCTGTGCGGCCCTGTGCCGTCATGCTGGTTCGTCGGGCGTTGTTCAGCTTCACGTCCAGTCTGCCTGTACGCCACCCGCTGACCCATCGCACCGGCACAGTGTCGCTCGCGACGCCAGCAATCGGTGGATTCGGGCCAAGCCTCATTGCGTACCGCTTGTTCGACAGGTGACATAACAACGAATCTCTATCATCGTACACATGAAAAGCGTCATTAAATCTTCGTATTTGTGTCCTCGCGGGTCCAACAGCAGACATGAATTGATGAATTCACGGTATAGTCGGCACTGTCGCATCGTGAGAAGTGTGTGTTGGGCAGGCACTCGTGGAGGGCTTCTTTGATGTGGATATGACCAGAGTTGTCTGGCCATTATTAGGGACTCGGGCCTCTTGGTTTTCGGGGAAATTGGTGGCATCATGGACCCGAGGTTACGTAGCACCATTCCGGGGAGAATGAGGCTCGTTGGGGATTTCGGCATTGTAGTGGGAGTAGCTGGACGTGAATTGCCTTGTGATACCCCTGATCCCGGCGCATCGAAGCCGTGCGTCTGGCGGGAACGTGAAGACGGTTTCCGACCATTTCTTCGTGGAGGTGGTCGATGAATAAGCACGTCGTCGTCCTGGCACCCGAACAGTCCCCAGTGAATTACTTTGAAACAAATAGCACCCACATTAATTGGGTAGGCGCACAAAGTGTGGCCCCGCCACGTTCCCTTGATGAACGCGGCCGGACCTGTCGAGCGGCCACCCCCGACTTCGTGACTGATTCCAAGAATTTGGAGACTCTCACGGTTGATGCCACTCTGGAACGGTGTGGCACGGGTTTCTCCG
>WRFP01000040.1 GCA_009778725.1 Propionibacteriaceae bacterium | reverse complement strand
CCTTGTCGGCTCCGGCTCGCAGGAGAGCGTCGACATCGTTGGCTGAGCGTACCCCGCCGCCGACCGTCAGGGGGATGAACACCGTCTCCGCGGTTGCGGTGACAACCTGCAAGGTGGTGGCCCGGTCTTCGACTGAGGCCGAAATGTCCAGGAAGGTCAGCTCGTCGGCACCCTGCTCGTAGTAGGCGTGGCCCAGTTCGACCGGATCGCCGGCGTCGGTCAGGTTGCGGAAGTTGACGCCCTTGACCACACGACCGGCGTCCACGTCCAGACAGGGAATGACTCGGATTGCGATAGACATAGGGTCACTCTAGTGTCCCTGGCGAAACACTGTGCGCCATCATCCATACCCCGAATGCACCGTCCCCGGCTTGTTTTCATCCGAAACGTCGCCGGTTCACTCCTCGTCCATGTCGACATCGACCACACCGCGGCGCATGGCACGGACCAGGTCATGGCAGGTTTTGGCCAGCGGTGTGCCCCGGGTGGCGTCGGCGATCTGGCCCGCGCAGTCCACGCACTGGCGGACCCAGCGCACGAAATCACCGGCGGCCAGGCCGGTCAGGTCGACAATCTCGCCCAAGCTGGCTCCCGAAGCCCATGAGTACGCGGACTGGGCGAATCCGAAGTCCAGGGGCGGCGACGACTCCAGGCGGTGGTCGCGCTCGACCAGGCACAGGTGTCGCCAGGTCTTGCGCAGGGCTTCGGCGGCCTGGGCGGAACTGCGGTCGGGCATACGCGGGATGACGCGGCGATCGGCGATCCGGGTCTCGTAGACCAGGGTGGACAGGGTCGCCGCCAGGGCCGAGACGGTCAGGGGGGCGAAGATGCCCGCCTGGATGGCCTCGGCGATCAGCAGGTCGTGAGTGCCGTACAGCCTGGAGAGCATCCGTCCGGCGTCGGTCAGGTGCAAGGAGTTGGGTGTGACCCTAGTTTCGTCGGTTTCGCCTGTCCCCGGTGAGGGCGCCCCAGGCTCCGAGACCTCTGGCTCCACGTAGCCCAGGGATTCCAGGACCAGACAAATGGACTCAAACTTGGCCACCAGGGTCTGAGAACGCGGCTTGCCGCCGGCGAATTCGGAATGGAATTGGGCGAAGCTGTCCTGGAGGATTTGCGTGGCCTTGGCCAGTCCCATCGACCCGATCAGGTTGACGGACATGTTGTAGGTGGGTGTGAACGCCGAGCGCAGCGGATAGGTACGCCGCGAGGCCAAACCCGCCAGTCCACGCGGATCCAGTCCGGCCTGCCAGGTGACGACGGCGTGGCCCTCCACGTCGATCCCCCGGCGACCCGCTCGGCCGGTCAACTGGGTGTACTCCCCCGCCGTGATGTCGACGTGGCTACTGCCGTTGTACTTCACCAACTTATCCAGGACGACGGTACGTGCCGGCATGTTGATGCCCAGAGCCAGGGTTTCGGTGGCGAACACCACTTTGACAAGGCCTGATGAGAATGCCTCCTCGACCGCCATCTTGAACATGGGCAATAACCCTGCGTGGTGGGCGGCGATTCCCCGGGTGAAGGCCTCCAGCCAGGAGCCGTACCGCAGGGCGTCCAGATCGTCCAGGGAGAGTCCCTGGACGTGGCGGTCCGCAATGTCCTGCAGTTCGGCCTGTTCGGAAGCCCGGGTCAGCCAGACCCCGTCGTCCACCAGTCGCGACACGGCCTGGTCGCATCCCTGACGGGAAAAGATGAAATAGATCGCGGGCAACATGTCGAGGCGGTCCAGTTCCATCACGACACTGCCCCGCCTGGGTACGAGATGGGATCGCTCGGCCCAGCGTCCGTGGGCGCCGCCCAACTGTGCCTGGCTACCCTTCTTGCCGCGTCCGGTCTTGCCTCGCAACCGGCGGGAGTCATCCCGCATCACCTTCGTCTCAGTCGTGGCCATCCGGGCCAGTTCCGGATTCACCTTGGCACCCAGGTCTCCGCCGGCCGTGGGCTCAATCCCTTCGAACAGGTCCACCAATCTCTTGCCAGCAAAGACATGTTGATAGAGGGGTACGGGGCGGCGCTCGGAGACCACGGTGGCGACATCGCCTCGTACTTTCATCAACCAGGCGCCGAACTCTTCGACATTGCTCACTGTGGCGGACAGGGCGACGATCGTCACACCCGGATCCAGGCCGAGGATGACCTCCTCCCAGACCGGCCCGCGGAAGGGGTCGGAGAGGTAGTGGACCTCATCCATGACGACGAATTCCAGCCCGCGCAAGGTGGGCGAACCGGCGTAGATCATGTTGCGCAGAACCTCGGTGGTCATCACCGCGATGTCGGCCTCCGAGTTGACAACCTGATCACCGGTCAGCAAGCCCACATTGTCTGAACCGTAGACCTGGGCCAGGTCGTGGAACTTCTGATTGGACAAGGCCTTGATGGGTGTGGTGTAGAAACACTTGGTGCCATGTTGGTGGGCCAGGTGGACGGCGAACTCCCCCACGACGGTCTTGCCCGCCCCCGTCGGCGCGGCCACGAGGACCCCCGAGCCTTCCTCCAGGCGTTGACAGGCGTCGACCTGGTACTCGTCGAGGACGAATCCGAGCCTGGAAGAGAACTCAGCAAAGGACACTACTTCTTCCTCTTCTTCCGTCTGCGGGCCAGCGGGTCGGGATTGGGTACGAAGACAGACAATGCTCCCTTGTCGCAGGTCAGGCCGAGCGGTGGCTGGCCCAGAGCCTCGCCGTCGGCGATGCCGGTCAGGCCGTCACCGTCGATGACAACTTCCCTGGCTGTACAGCGTTCCACCGCGGGGTCGGTGACGAAACCGCCGTTGAACATCCGGGGCAGCAGGCGCAGCAGGGTCAGGGAGGACACCGGGTGGATGATGGTGATGTTGAGCAGACCGTCGGTCATCGATGCGGTCGGGGCCATGTGCATCCCGCCCCCGCAGTACCCGCCGTTGGCGACGGTGACGAACATGGCCGGGAGGACCCTCTCCTCGCCGTCGATGCGTACGCGATAGGTGACCGGTTCGAAGGACCGCAGTTCGGCCAGGGCTGCCACGGCATAAGCCAGACTCCCCCAGGCCTTGGCCATCGAGGCTCCCCGTACTGCCACACGGGCGTCGTACCCGGTGTTGATCACCGTCCCAACGTATCTGTGGGTGTTACCGTGGGCCAGTTGGCCCACCACCGACATCAGATCGATTTTCAGCAGGTTGCCCTCGGCGATGACATGGGCGGCCTTGATCGGATCCAGCGGGATTCCCACACTGCGGCACAGGTCGTTGCCGGTTCCGGCCGGGATCATGCCCAGCGGGACATCGGTTCCACCGGCGGCGTTGATGCCGAGGTGCATGATGCCGTCCCCGCCCATGACGACCAGACAGTCCCGCGCGTCGGCGGTGACCCGGGCAGTGCTGACAGCCTCCTGGCAGAAGAGTTTGGCCTCTTCGTAGGTGGTGGCCTGCCGTACCCGCAAACTGCCTTCCGGCAGCCCGCGCAGCAGTTCGTTCAACACTTTGGGCAGTATCTTGAGAGCCCTTCCACGCCCCGCCGTGGGATTGACCACCAGAGTCGTGGTGGCGTTCTCAACACTCATCCTCATCTCCTCGACTCCAGGCAGATGTCATCCTGGGATCCCGCACCATGGACAACACCGAGTCATGCCACGGGTTGATCGTACTACACCTGGACCCCTCAAAACTTCGGACCATGAGGGCTGCTTGGACCCGGGTTCTGGTTCCGGCACTCAGGTCTGGACGAACAAACATTGTGATCGGCGCTTAATCAGATTCAGTACGCAACTTAGATTGCCCAAAACTCTCCAAGGCGCGGCCCGCCGCACGGGATGTCCAGAGTGATTGTCACCATCGGCGGAGCCCCCCAGGTAACGAACCATAAAGCCCGAATTCACCGATCCATTGCTGCTCTGCGACCCTACATTGGCCTCCTGGGGGCGCATCCAGCCGGATGCTTCACGGGGATGGCCCGCTCCACGGGGGATTCCGGCAGTATGCGCTATCCGAATGCTACAGGATTCAGACCTGTCCGGCACCGGTATCCAAAAAAGTATCCAGGACATCAGCGCCGGATGACGGTACCGCCATCCAGCCTCGCCTCATCCACACCCAGACCGGTATAGACATCGAGTGCCTGACGCGCCAGGTCCTGGGCCATCACCACACTGGTGTCGGGGTCCACCTGGCGGACGCCGGGCCCCAGGGCCAGCAACAGTCTGACCAGCCAGACGGGATCGACGACCGGCAGTGTCACCTCGGTCACACCGGAGGGCATCGCCTGCCAGGTCAGGCAGGGGAGGTACTCGGTGATCCACGCCGCCTCCTTGGTGACGTGCAGGCGGACGGTCTGGGCGGCAGCCAGGCTACGAGACCAGGAATCTGGATCCGGCTTGCCGGAGTGGTCCACAGTGGAGCAGCCGGTCTCACGCACCGAAGAAATCCGGTCCAGCCGGTAGGTCCGCCAGCCCTGACCGGCGACATCGTACGCTGTCAGATAGGCGACCCCGTCGCGAACAGCGATGTCGGTGGCGTCGACCACCGGGGTGGTCGTCGTGCCGCGGATGTGACCGTCGTAAGTCAACTCCACCCGCTCGGCTCCCCGGATCGCCCGGGCCAGCCCCTCGCGGACCGACTCTTCACCGGTGGACACGCGCAGGTCGACCGCACTGGCCAGGCCACCGGCGATCTTGGCCAGCAGAGAATCGACCGTTTCCGTGACCTGGTCGTCGGCCACCGCCCGTACTGCCATGAGCGCGACCTGAAGACTGGCCGTTTCCGCCCCCGACAATCTCAGGGGACGCCCCAGCGGAGTGGGGTTGTTCATGTAGAGGGCCTCTTCATCCTCCATGACGTCCAAATCCACGTCGATCAGGTCGGAGGGATAGCCGCCGGGCAGCCCGCAATAGATGGCAACACGGACATCGGCCTTGACCGTGTCCTTGCTGATCCCGAAGACCTGGGCGACCTCGCTGACGCTGATCCCGGGGTTGGCCTGGATGTACGGTATCTCGGACAATAACCGTGCAACCTGCTCCATGGAGGTGCTCATGCCGCGTCCTGGGGCGTCGAGAGCGCCAGGCCCACCACGGCGCGCAAACGGGAGACCACCTGGTCGCGGACCGGGCCGGGTTCCAGGACGATGGCGTCGGGACCGGCCGAACAGATCGCCGAGACGATCTCGTCCTGGCGGGCGTAGGGAATCCGGATGGCGTCGTACCCGGCGGGAGCCTCGGCGTCAGCGGGCACTCCCCTGCTGCGAAGACCGCCGGCCGCCGCTTCCCGGATGGCGACCAGCACATTCTCGGTTGAAGGGCCCGGTTCCAGGCTGGCCGCATGGCGGGCGATCTCCTGCGGGTCGGGCAGAACATAGGACCCCGGGGTCCCGTCGAGCGTCGGCTGGTCCTCGAGCCTCGACAGCCGGAACATCCTGGGCTCACCCACCGTCACATCCTGCCCGAGGACGTACCACACTCCGGTACGCGAGATCATCCTCCAGGGGTGGAAGCGGCGACGGCGGCCATGGTAGGTGAAACCCACCGGAGTCCTGGTGAGCAGAGCCTCCCACAGAATCGCGAAACCGGAGTCGGTGGCCGTCAACTGCGGGGCCAGGTAGGACAACCCACCCGGCGAAGTTTCCGCCCCGGTCGCACTCAGCTTGGTCATCGCCTTGCCCACTTCGTGAGCCATCATGGACTCGTTCCACACCGACGACGCCAGGCTGACCAGGGTCGCTTCCGGCGCTGTCAGATGGATCGGGGGCAGATAGAAGTCGTCGGGACGGATGCGGTATCCATCCATCTCATCACTGTGGGGATCGGTCGGGCCAACCTGGATTTCGACCCCCAGCGCTCGCAAGTCCTCTTTGTCCCGCTCGAACATCCGCTGGAACGCGACATCGGTCTTGGCCTGGGAGTACCCTTCCACGAGGTCGCGGACAGTCTCGCGTGAGATATACCTGGGCGTCACCAGCAAGGCGATCACCAGGTTGATCAAACGCTCGGAATTGCGTGCGGCCATGACCTTCTCCGAAATAGGCTGACGGGCTATCCCCAGTTAAGCATCTTTCACACCCCACCTGGAGGATTCACACAGCATGTTCGGCACAACAGTCTTCGAGTCACAGTACGGAAGGTGCGCCTCGCACCACCGATCCATCGTCACCGGAATCCTCTCTGCTGGCATCGCGGCCGGCGCTGAAGCAGGCGGACGCACACGGTACAGTGAACTCACCAGGGCGTTTCCCCTGGCCACCCGCGACCAGAACGCAGAGCAATGTTTGGACGATTCGCGCCGACGCCGAGTTCGGATTTCCACATCGGGAATCTGCGGACGGCTCTGGTCGCGTGGCTGGCCGCCCGGTCCAGCGGCCGTGGGTTCCTGGTCCGGATCGAGGATCTCGACCTGCTGCGACTGCCCGACGCCGACGCCATCATCGCTGATCAGCTGGGCGACCTGAACGACCTCGGACTGGTCCACGACCAACCGGTGGTGCGCCAAAGCGAGCGTACACACCTGTACGAACACGCCTTGTCCACCATCAGCGATCTGGTCTACGAATGCTTCTGTTCGCGCAAAGAGGTCGCCCAGGCGACCCGGGCCCCCCACGGGACGACCCCGCGCTACCCCGGGACCTGCCGGGACCTCAGCCCTGCCGAGAAGCGCCGCTTGCGCCACGAACGTCAGCCGTGTCTGAGGATCAACGCCGCGTCGGCGAGCGTGTCCGTCACCGATCTGGCTTGCGGGCCGTACACCGGTCAGGTCGACGATTTCGTCGTCCGCCGCTCTGATGGGGTGTTCGCGTACAACTTCGCCGTCGTGGTCGACGACGCCGATCAGGGTGTCGACCAGGTCGTCAGAGGCGACGACCTGCTGGAATCCTCACCGCGCCAAGCCTGGCTGGCCGCCCAGTTGGGAGTGCCTGCTCCGGTCTATCTCCACGTCCCCCTCGTCCTCGCCCCGGATGGCGCCCGGCTCGCCAAGCGCGACCAGACCATCTCGCTGACACGCCTGCGGCAAGCGGGAATCACGACGCAACAGGTGTTGAGCCGCCTGGCCCGGTCCTTGTCCCTGGCCCCAGATTCCGAACTGGTCGACCTGGACACGCTGGTGGAGAGGTTCGATCCAGCACGGCTGCCGCGCGATCCATGGCTGACCGATCCCCTGCTGTGGGCAGCCCAGGACATCAACCCGAATACTGACATACCACAGGATGAATAACCCGTACTTCTAGCAAGTCAGGTTCATACCGCCACGGCAGCAACCCGTGACTCCAGGATCAACTCCCGTAGGTGTACAAGATGTCGATAACGTACACCATGGTGGAACCGGCGGGGATGCCCAACTTGGGATATCCCTGGGGATAAGCCAGGTTGGGCGGCAGGACCAGGAGGAGCCGGGAGCCCATGGGCTGGCCCACGAGGGCTTGCTGCCATCCGGGAAGGGTGCTGGACACGGCGCCGGTCAGCGGCGCATAACCGTAGGTCTGGCGCACCATCGTCCCGCTGGACCAGATGTATTCCGCATAGTCGACAACGAGAGTGTCAGTGGACTGGACGGTGACGCTGGGGTCTGGTCCTGTGATGAGCGGTTGGACCACCAGATCGGTCGGCGGAGTCGCGCCTTGGGGAATCGAGATCGTGGGGGCGGTGATATCGCCTGACACCGTGGGCAGGCTGGCATCCGTGACGGTCACCGGGGTGCCGGTGGGCTGGGTGTATTGGGTACGGATGATGTCGACGACGAAGACCAGCGTGTCACCGACCTGGATTCCCGCATCCGAGTTTCCGCCAGCGGCGTCGTACCCGTCGGCTCCTGGCATGGCGATGATCAACCGCGTGCCGACCTGCTGCCCGGCCAGACCCTTCTGGAAGCCGGGAACCACCTGGTTCAAGGCGAAACTGACAGGGGCACCCTTGGAGTACGACTCGTCGAACATGTCTCCGGTACGGGCGTTGATGCCGTAGTAGTTGACCTGGACCCAGCCCGCCTGGGAGACGGTCATGCCGTCACCTTGGACGAGGATCTTGGTCTGGGTCGAGTCGATCGCCCACGGGGAGGGGACGGTCAACTCGGGGGAATCGCCGAAGTCGCCCGTCGCGTCGATGCCATCCATGTTGGACGAGGCCGGCGGGTTGGTCACAGCCGGGGCACTGGGTAAATCGGTGGCCGAATCCGTCGAGGTGTCGGTCGAGGTGTCGGTCGAGGTGGGCGCGGGAGAGACGACATCGGTCGGGCTGGACGTCGGTGTGTCCGAAGTGCCTGGGCTCGAGCACGCCCCCATGGCGAGGGTCATTCCCACCACCACCATGCATCCCATGATCCAGCTCATCTGCTTACGCATCATGACACCACCCGTCTTTCTCACCTGGGGCCCCGAAAGGGCACCCGATCTAGTCTACAAGTTTCCATACCTGGGACCCGCATCCATCGATTCGTGGCTACTGCGAGTCCCGGTCCGGGCGCACTGGTTCCCGGCCAGGTTTCGTACGGCTTCACCATTGTCCCGGGGGCTGTTCCCCGGTCGGCTCACAGTCCCGCCTGGTCGTACAGCGACCCGATTTCCGCCGACGTCAGTTCCCGGGTCTGGCCGCTGGGCAGATTCCCGAGCCGGATGGGTCCCACCTTCAAGCGCGCCAGGCGGACGGCCGGGAACCCGAGGACATCCATCATCCGGCGTACAACCCGATTCCTGCCTGAGTGAAGGGTGATCTCCACCAGAGTCTTGCTGGCGGTCCGGCTGACCAGTTTCACCTTGTCAGGACGGACGAAACCATCCTCGAGAGTGACACCTTGGGCGAGTCGTTTCATTGCGGCGTTGTCCATCACGCCGGCGGCCTCAACCATGTAGACCTTGTCGATTTCGAAGGATGGGTGGCTCAGCCTCTGGGCGAAGTCGCCGTCGTTGGTCATGATGATCAGTCCCTCGGTGTCCACATCCAGGCGGCCGACATGGAACAATCGTCCGGCCTTGCGGGGCAGGTACTCCTTCAGCGTGGGGCGGCCCTCAGGATCGTCCAGCGTCGACAAGACACCAGATGGCTTGTTCAGTGCCAGGTAGACATGGTGGCGCTGGGGAGGAATGCGCGACCCATCCACCCTGACGACATCGCGGACCGGATCGACCCGAGTCCCCAACTGCGTGACCGTGCGCCCGTTGACCTCGACCCGTCCTGCGACGATCATCTCCTCGGCTTCGCGCCGGGAAGCCAGGCCTGCGGCCGCAATGACCTTCTGCAGGCGGACCGGTTCGTCCTGCGGTCCCGCGTCGGTGCGTCCAGGTTCACTCGCCATGATCGGACCCCTCCTGGCTCGCGTGGGTTTCATCCATATCGGGCATCCTCTCATGTTCGGTCGTCCCCAGCCTGATCAACTCCTCGTCCAAGACCGACGCATCCGGCAGATTGGGAGCCAGCGGCGGCAGGTCGGACAGTTGGGCCAGTCCCATTCTTTCCAGAAAGTACGTCGTCGTCCCCAGCAGCCCGGCCCCGGTAGTTTCGTCGCGGTCCACTTCTCGTACCAGGTTGCGCGTGATGAGCGTCCGCACCACACCGTCGACGTTGACGCCTCGGACCAGGGAGACCCGGCTGCGCGAGACCGGTTGGAGGTAGGCGATGACGGCCAGGGTCTCCAACCCGGCCTGGGTGAGCTTGCCCTGGTGACCCTCCAAGACAGAGCGGGCGATGGTGTCGGCGTGTTCGGGCCGGGTGTAGTACCTCCACCCCGCTCCGACCTGCCTCAGTTCGAAACCACGACCGGTCTGGTCGTAGAACTGGGCGAGCCGGGTCAGGGCCAGGCTCACCTCGTCGACGGGAACATCCAGGGTTTGCGCCAAATCCGTCTCGCTGACGGGCTCGGTGGCCAAGATGAGAAGGGCCTCGATCTCGGCGTCGATCCACGGTGTCTGCGTCACTGCTCCTCCTCCGACAGCTCAGTCCGGTCGTACTCGTCGGAAACCTCGACCTCGTCGACGCTGGCGCCGACCCATCGGATGACCAGTTCGGACATCGGGTCGAGTTGTTCGAACACCACCAGGTCGGCCCGGAACAATTCCAGGACGGCGAGGAAGCGGGCGACCGTCACCGCCGTGGACCCGGAATCTGCGATCAGGGCCCGGAAGGAGGTCGCCGTACAACGCTGGAGCCGGTCGGCCATGAGGTTGGCCTGTTCGGCGACACTGGCCGGCGGGGCGTAGATATGCTCGACGAACACTTCCTCTTGCGCGGCCGGGGTCATCGCCGCCAGGGCCATCCTGGCGAAGTCTTCGGGCGAGACGGTGATCGTTACCTCGGGCAACAAGACGAGAAAGTTCTCCTCCAACCCCCCCGGACGAGGTACGCGCTTGGCTTCGTCGTCGAGAACCGATTGAATCCAGGCGGCCACCTGCTTGAAGGCCCGGTACTGCAACAAGCGGGCGAAAAGCAGATCCCGGGCTTCCAGCGCCTCCAGGTCCTCCTCGTCGTCGACATCACCCTGAGGAAGCAAGTGCGCGGTCTTCATGTCGAGCAACGTGGCGGCCACGACCAGGAAACTCGAGACCTGGTCGAGTTCCCACTGGGCTCCCAGCTGCTTGATGTAGAGGATGAATTCGTCTGTGACTTGGGATAACGCAACCTCGGTGATGTCGAGCTTGTGCCGGGAGATCAAGGACAGCAGAAGGTCGAACGGGCCTTCGAAATTGTCGAGCGTGACCAAGAACCCTTGGGTCTCACCCGCCAGAGCCTCGGTTTCCGCAGCCGCGGTCACAAGGTACCCAACCGGGCCACGATGTCGGCCTGGGAACCCTTGTCGTCCAGGTCGGCCAGCCCGGACGCGATGGCGGCCCTGACGATCCGGCCCCGGTCGACGGCGATCCCCGCCCGCCTGAGCGTCAGCCGCGCATTCTCCAGGGCGATCAACTCATCCGAAGAGACATAGACGGTGATCTTCTCATCGTGGCGAATCCGGCCCGAGGCAGTCCCCTCGGCCAGATCGTCCGGCTTGGTCCCCGTACCCGGGAAGCCGTCGTCTGAAGGACTGAGCGAATTCACGCGGCCGGGCATCGTGCGAGCACCTCCCTGGCCAGGTCGCGATACTGCTGAGCGGCTGGCGATCCAGGGGCGTAGGTCGTGATGGGCTCCCCCGCCACGGTGGTTTCGGGGAATTTGACAGTACGGCGGATCTTGGTGATGAACACCTTGTCCCCGAATGCCTCTTGGACCCGGTCCAGCACCTCGCGGTTGTGGAGGGTTCTGGGGTCGTACATCGTACCGAGTATTCCTATCAGCTCGAGTTTATTGTTCAGCCGGTCGTGCACCTTGGCGATGGTGTCGGTCAGCATGGCGACTCCCCGCAGTGCGAAGAACTCGCTTTCCAGCGGAATCAGCACCCCATCGGCGCTTGTCAGCGCGTTGACCGCCAGTAAGCCCAGGGAGGGCGCGCAGTCGACCAGAATGATGTCGTAGTCGGGCTTCAAGGGCTGGATCATCCGGCTCAGAGTGTATTCGCGGGCCACTTCGGAGACCAGTTGCACCTCAGCCGCCGACAAATCGATGTTGGCTGGAAGGAGGTCGAGGTTGTCCACCCTGGTGTGACAGATCAGTTGGTACGGGTCGGTCCCCCTGACCATGAGCAGATCGTACACCGACGCATCCAGAGCATGAGGGTTGATGCCCAAGCCGACCGACAGCGAACCTTGGGGATCGAAATCGATCAGGAGGACGCGGCGCCCCAACTCAGCCAGTGCCGCTCCCAGGTTGATGGTGGTCGTCGTCTTTCCCACCCCGCCCTTCTGGTTGCACAAGGCGATGACGAAGGCCTCCAGTTGGCTGGGATCTCGGGGCTGCGGCTGCGGGACGCCGACTAGAGGGTCAGAATCATCGGCCACGATAGTCCTCCTGAGATTTGTTGACATATCGCCACCAGTGTAGTGCTCGTACTGCCCAATTCCTACTCCCGATGCGACATGCGGGCACCATGGTCTTTTCGCGTGTCGAACCGTCGGTGATGGCGCGGATCACACCGGCGCCTGAGCCCGCTTGGGCCGCCTGCGCTGGTTGGGTTCGCCGGCTGGCGCCTCCTTCGCGGAATAGGCGTAGGAGTAGGTGTGATAGCCGGTCTGGTGGCCGCGACGGCTCACTTTGTTGAGCACGATCCCCATCACGGGTACACCGGTCCGGTCGACAGCGTCCAGGGCGCCCTTGAGTTCCAGGATCGTCACCCGTTCGGCCGCCGCGACGACCACTGCGCCGCTGACTTGGGGAAGCAGGGGCAGCGTGTCGGCCACGGGCAGCAGCGGAGCGGTGTCGATGACCACGGTGTCGTACTGGCGTGAGACCTGTTCCAACAGTTGCTTCATCCGGCGCGATCCCAGCAACTCCGCAGGGTTGGGCGGAACGACGCCGGAGGTCAGCACGTCCGGGGAGGACTCCCCCAGCGACTGCACGACGTCGGCGAAACTGGCCCGGTTCAACAAGACCGTGGTCAGCCCGGCCGCGCCCTCGAGCTTCAGGTACGTAGCGATCTTGGGGCGGCGCAAGTCCCCGTCGACCAGGAGGACCTTACTCCCACTTTCGGCCAGGGCGTACGCGATGTTGATCGCCGTCGACGACTTGCCCTCCGAGTCGATCGACGAGGTCACCACGAAATTCGACGGCTTGTCCGCGTCGATATTCATGAAGAGCAGATTCGTCCGGATCTGGCGGTAGCGTTCGCTGACCGGTGAGGTCGGGGCTGTCAGCATCACCACCGAGCCATGGGCCACCAGGGCGTCCTTCGGGATGGAGCCGATGACCGGGCAGCCGGTCGCATCGGTGACATCCTTGGCCACATGGAATCTGACATCGACAGCCTTGCGCACGATGGCGAGGATGACTCCCACGACCAGCCCGGCCACGAGACCGAGCACACCGGATTGCACGGGTTGGGGACTGGTCGGCGACGTCGGCACGGCGGCGGGCTGGACGATCGTCCCGACGACGACAGCCTGGTAGTCCGACCCCGTCGGCGACAGTTTCTCGATTTGCTGGACCAGACTCTGGGCCACGTGCTGGGTGATCTCGGCACTGCGTCCCGGGTCGCCATCCTTGGCCGTGATCGTGATCAGCGAGGTGTTGGTGATGATCGTCGCCGATACCCGGGTGGCCAGACTGGTCGACGTGGTGTCGAGTTGGAGGTCCTTGACCACCGGGTCGAGCACCTGTGGGGTGGTGACGATCTGGGCGAAAGAACGCGCCTGGGCAGTGGCATAGTTCGTACCCTGGACGTAATCGGCTGCTGTGTTACCGATGCTGACAGAAAGGAAAACCATACTTGTGGACGAGTAGACCCGGGGAGTCAGAACAACATAGGCACCAGCCCCGACGACGCCCAGCAGAGTGAAGACCACGATGCTCACCCAGTACTTACGCAGCACCCCTAGATACTCGCGAAATTCCACTGGTCTCTCTTCTCGGTTGGACCGACGACCTCAGCCACGGGCTCAGACTCGACACGTGAGACCATGCTAACAGACGGTGCTATGGTGGATTTTCGGGCGTCACCCGAATCCAGCGATCCGTTGCTGGATTCACGTGTACCCGTAAACGACCCCCCAGGATGAGACGACGATGACAACCAACCCGCATATTCTCGCGGTTTGTACGGGAAATGTCTGCCGTTCTCCCGCGATTGAACGCCTCCTCGGATGTTATCTGTCACAGACCTGCCGGATTGGCAGCGCTGGTACGGGGGCAGTGGTCGGCGCTCCGATTGATGGTCCCATGGCCGCCCAACTGCGTCACCGGAACGTGTCCACATCGAAGTTTGCCGCCCGCCAGATCACCCCCGGCCTGATCGACGACGCCGACCTGATCCTGACCGCCACCCGCGAGCATCGCTCCACGGTGGTGGCCATGCAACCTTTGGCCATGCGCCGCACCTTCACGCTGACCGAGTTCGCCCACAGTGCCGCCCAGGCCGACCTGACTACTGTGACGCCCCTGCCCTTCGCGGAGCGTCTGGCCTGGTTGACCGACTATGTCTATCAGTCGCGTCCGCGCATGCACCTGTCGGGGGCTGAGATGGACATCCCCGACCCCTTCCGCAAGTCAGATGAGGTCTTTCAGGTCGTCTTCGACCTGATTTCCACGGCGGTTTCCACGATCGTACACCAGTTGACGGCGAAGTAGGTTCAGCTCGTCGGCATCTGGTCGGCACCTGGTCGCCAGCAGTACGCCAGGAGTTTGGGGTCCAGGATCACTCGGCGTAGATGCCGATGTCGGCGACGATGACTCGGCCCGCCAGTGTGCTTCCCGGTGGCTGGACCAAACCTGTCTTGGCGTAGGCGAAGGTCACGGTGACATCGGTGTGGACGGCTTCTCCCGGAAGTTGGCCGGTGTCGGTGGAGACGCCGGAGGGGATGTCGACGGCCAGGACCCTCGCGCCCAGGTCGCGGCAGGCGTTGATGTGGCGTACTGCGTGGAGGAAGTCACCACTGGGCGCGCGGTCGCCGCCGATGCCCAGGACTGCGTCGACGACCGTTGTCGGTTCACCCGGCTTGGCCAGGCCGGACCCCCAGGCCAGCAAGGCAACCCCGTAGCTGGCAGCAATCGTCGTTTGTCCGACCAGGTCCTGGCTGCGCTTGGTCTCGTCGCCGACGAGGATGACCTCGACTGGCACCCCCGCCAGATGGAGCAGCCGGGCGACGACCACTCCGTCACCGCCGTTGTTGCCCGGACCGCTCACCACCAGGACTCGCCCGAGGTCGAATCGCTCGTCGCGCAGGGCCTGGACCACGGCCAGTCCCGCTCGTTCCATGAGGACCGCCGAAGGCAGGTGGTGACCCACGATAGTTGTTTCATCGAGGTGTTTCATCTCGGCTGCTGTGACTGTTCTGATATGGGCGTCCATGGTCACCGACAGTACCACCAGGATGGTGGGGCCGATTCCGATCGTACTGGGAACTTCCTGACAACCCCTTGTGAGGCCGTTTATGGCGGAGTAAGCTCTGCATTTTCCTTGCCCGATTCCTCGATGGACAAGGATGAACGACCACTGAAGTATGCTGCGTCGCCAGCCGGATATCAGCAGGCTCCTAACCAGCGAGGGTGATAGCTGGGTGGCGACACAGGATATTTCAGCGGGTTCCCTGGCGCCGTGCCACCCTGCTGACCTTAAAAACAATCAACATTTATAGGAGATTATATGTCAAGAACATGTGTAGTCACCGGAGCCGCCTCCGGTATCGGCCAGGCCACGGCCAACCTGCTCAGGTCACGCGGTGAGACCGTGATCGGGGTCGACATGCACGACACCGATGTCATCGCCGACCTGTCAACACCCGACGGTCTGGCCGAGATGGTCACAAGCGTCGAGAAGGCCAGCGGCGGATCGATCGACGCGGTCTACGGCATCGCCGGAGTCGCGCATGACACCTCTTTGGCTGTCAAAGTGAATTTCTTCGGGATGGTCGGCACACTGACTGGGTTGCGCCCGATCTTGGCGAAGTCGTCAGCCCCCAGGGCCCAGGCGATCGCCTCGATGGCCTCCATCACCGATCACGATGAGGAACTCGTCGAAGCCATGCTCGCCTTCGACCGTGAAGGCGCTGTGGCCCGGGCCGACGCCATCGCCGGACAAAACCTGATCTATGGGTCCACCAAGAGGGCTTTCGCCCGGTGGATCCGCCGCAACGCCGCCACCCCCGACTGGGCTGGTGCGTCGATTCCGCTGAACGCTGTCGCGCCGGGCGTCATCCGTACTCCCATGACAGCCGACATGATCGCGACCCAAGAGGCCGAAACCGAACTGCTCAAAACGGTGCCCATGCCGTTGAACGGGATCGCGGGGCCGAACGTGGTCGCCGAGTTGCTCACCTGGCTGGGAAGCCCGGCCAACACTCACCTGTGCGGGCAGGTCATCTTCATTGATGGCGGCTCGGACGTGGTGATCCGCGGGGACAGCACCTGGTGACAGGCTGACTTCTTTCGCCGGGAGCCCGGATCTACTCAGGTGTAGGTCCGGGCTCTGCTGGCGAATCGTCCAGGTAGACAGGTAGGAGGATCTCATCGACCAGTTTTTCGCGCGTCGCCTCGTCGGGGACCTGTCGTTCCCACAGG
>WRFP01000039.1 GCA_009778725.1 Propionibacteriaceae bacterium | reverse complement strand
GAATGCCAGGTTGGGGCGGGAACCTGTCCAGACTGCGACTGCCAGCAAGGCCAGGCCGAGGAACATCTTCAACCCTGTCAGCGGGAGCCACGGATCGGAACTGGACGATCCACCCGTGGGGGCGCCGACGACTGGTGGTTGAGAAGTAGTCGGCATCGCCGGAGCAGTGGGAAGCGGGATTGTTCCCGGGTCGTATGAGGTGGACTCGGAGGGGTTCACCTGGACTGTGGATGTCATGGTCGTGGAGGACGACGGTGCAGAAGTCTGCGACAGGCCAGATGACGATGAGGTCGAACCCGTCGAGTTAGAAGACCCGGATGAACCGGACGAACCCGACGACCCAGACGAACCCGACGACCCAGACCCGGAGGAACCCGACGAACCCGACGACCCAGACCCGGAGGAACCCGACGAACCCGACGACCCAGACCCGGAGGAACCCGACGAACCCGAAGACCCAGAAGAACCCGACGAACCGGTGGACCCGGACGAACCGGTGGACCCGGACCAACCCGACGAACCCGACGAACCCGAGGAACCCGAGGAACCAGAAGAACCAGAAGAACCAGAAGAACCGGACGAACCGGGCGTACCCGACGAACCGGTAGACCCGGTGGAACCGGGCGTACCCGACGAACCGGTAGACCCGGTTGGCCCGGACGAACCTGAAGAACCGGACGCACCTGCCGACGATGATGCGGACGCCGACGACCCAGAAGTCCCTGACGATCCTGACGATCCTGACGACGAACCCGACGGCCCCGACGACGTGCCCGACGACCCGGACGACGAACCCGACGACCCGGACGACGTACCCGACGACGACTCAGAGGACGTACCTGACGACGGTGACAGTCCAGACGACGGCGCAGACGTAGGTGACCGTCCAGAGGACGAAGACGACGAAGCCGACGCGCCAGAAGATGTACCTGATGACGACGTGGACGAACCTGACGAGCCGGCAGAGGTTCCCGACGAAGAAGACATCGAGGACGTACCTGATGGGGTAGAAGCCGACGGTCCAGAGGACGTACCTGAGGACGCTGAGGATGGACCCGACGCCGACGAACCGGACGATGCGGTGGTGTCTGACGAAGTGGACGAACCCGATGTCGCAGACGTACCCGACGACCCGGAGGAACCCGACGATCCAGTCGTGCCCGACGACCCGGTCGTGCCCGACGACCCGGTCGTGCCCGACGACCCGGTTGTGCCGGACGACGACGCGGTCGACTCTGATGTCGGGGTTTCCGAGGCCGACGCCGAATCTGACGGGCCTGCTGTACCGTTGAGGCCCAGAACAACGCTTATGTTATAAAGACCGGTCACATTGGGCCAGGTGAAGCCGACGGCGGTGTACGGGGTTGTCACCGGCATGGTCACGACATCGGACGGGTCGTTGACATTGGTGAAGGTGACTGTCCCGGTCATCGGGTCGGCGTCGGACCACAGGTCTTTGATGGTGTTGCCATACTGGTCGACCAGGTTGTCGAGGGTGACAAATCCCTGACTGTTTCCAACATTGCCGCTGTCCTCTGCGGTACCGGACAGGTTGGTCACCGTACCTGTGAAGTGGTCGCCGATCACCAGGGTGTTCGCGCCGGGGGTCAGCGACACGTGGGAGTCAACCGTGATGGCCTGGCTGTCGGCGACGTGCAGGTAGAACTGCAGGTCGTAGTCGCCGGGGGCGAGCATGAGCGGTTCGCCGGGTGTCAGCGTGGCCCCGCGCGGGTCCGTGACGGTGGCGGCCGTCGAATCAGTCCCCGGGAAACTGATCTGGGCGGTGTATCCCGCCGGCCAGTCCACCGACAACGCAGCCAGGCCATCAGTCGAAGCAGGCAAGGTGATGGTTGTGTTGGTCTGGCCATCCACGGAGGCATTGTGGATCAGCATCGCGCCCGGAACACGGTACGACACTGTCACATCGAAAGCGCTCGGCGGATAGAAAACCGTGGACCCGGTCATCTGGAAACGTCCCAGGTCATCGTTGCTCAACACAACGCTGTCAATCCGGGCGGGCGACCCATCAGACATGGCGAAGGACACGGCCGCCAGATCGGAGCGCTGCAACGACGTGGGGGTATTCGACAACAGATCCACCTGGTACAACGCCTGTCCCAGATTCAGCAGCAACGATACTTGGTCATAGACCGTCTGGTCCTGCAGGTCCAATCCGTTCATGGCGCAGATGATGGCGGTCGGTCCCGAGGCGGACCATGTACACGGCGGCACCACGTCGGTTCCGGTCGCCCCAATATCCTCGGAGGCGGAAGACCCCAGAATCAGCCGGGCGTCGATCGGGCCAGAACCAGCCTCGTCAGGCAGTTGGACGCTCACCAACTCGGCAGCAGCGGCCAGGTCGACACTCGCATCACCGTTGGTCAGGTCAGCTTGAATGCCCACCACGCCAGTGACATCGCCGAGGTTGTACGAGATCGCCAGGGCGTACGACCCAGCTGGCACCGAGATACTCGACGATGGGAACGAGAGGTCGCCCATATATGTCGAGTCCATCGGTGAAAGCGACAGCGTGGTGGGAGTCAAGTCATCGTTTCCCAGAACTGTCAATGTCGGCTGTCCGGCCAAAGAATAGGAAGTACGATTGTCTGCCAACGTGGCCCACGTATACCCGTTGTCACCGGCCACCATGATGGCGTAGGAATCTGGATTGTCCATCATGTCGGGGGACTCAACCAGGGTGAATTCACCGGCAGCAGTCTGGGTGAGGTCAGGATCATTGAAGGCCAACCAGCCGCTGTCAGTCTGCTTCACCAAGCTGACATGGGGATTGGTGATGGTGGAGTCCACCAAGAAGGTCATGGCGTGCAGTGGAGCCACGGTCATCTCGATGCTGTCCGAGACAGTTTCGACCTGTCCGGACGCCGCATTGTAGTCCACCTCCACCGAGAGTGTGTGGGTTCCTTCGCTCAGAGAATCACTGGGTGCGGCATAGCGTACGTTACCTGTGGGAAACACAACCTGGGTCACCGAACCGTTGACCGGTGAACCGTCGAGCAGGAATCGGACGCCGACGACATCGCCGGGATCGGTTACGTCCGCAGTGAAGATCGTCGCCGCATCCGCAGTGGCAGTTGCCGGAGCCAGGCTGCTCACACTGGGAACAGCCCAAGGCACTGTAGTGATCACTGTGGTCGCGTGGTTATTGTCAGTCTTGCTCTCCTCGCCCCCGACAGTCTTGTCAGTGACATCAACCGTGAAGGTGGTCTGATCTGTTGTCGGGGTCCACGGCACGGTGATCCGGACCGTGGAGAAGGCGGGGATGTATCGATACTGCCCTGACGAGGCGGCGCTGTCTGTGTAGATGACACCAGAATCGTCTGACACTGTGATCTCCGCCCAGGCTCCGAGGCCGCCCCGGTTATAGACATCGATGGCGAGTTGGTTGGGCACTGCCAGGCGTACCTTGTCAGTGGCGTTGATTCCTTCAGGATAGACAGCCAGGTCGGACAGGGGCCGTACATTCGGGGCTGTATCAGGACTGCCGGCGTACCACACCGGGTCATTCGGCCCATAACCGACGTTCACCTGGGTATCGGCGGTGGTGATGTAGTTGGCGCCGTCGACGTTGAAGTGACGGGCAATCGTGTTGACGGCACCGGGGATGAACAGGCTGGTGGAGAGGTTCGTCGTCACGACATCAGTCAACTGCGCTTGTTGAGTGATTCCAGTGTCTTGGTCGTTGACCGAGGTTGAAAAACTGACATTCGGAATGGGAACAGGCTTCTGCGGGTAGAGGCGGCTATTCAGGATCACCATGGAAGGCGGTGCCGACGAGGGCAATTGGAAAGCTGCGTAGACCACGTGCCGGTTGATACATTGTTGTGTGAGATATTCATACAACTCTATTGCAGCGAAATCTTGTCCTGGAGCGGCGCTAGATTCGACCTGGCTCTGGAACTTGTCGAGCAACAGACCTGCTATTCCAAAGCCCAGCCCGATCCACAGGCCGGAACTACCGCCGGTTCCAACGGCCAGGACAAGACCAGCCACGTCAAGGAAGCCCTCCAGCATTTGCGACACATAATACAAAGTGGCTTCCGGGATAGACAGGTTGGGGCTCTCACCGACCTGAGTCCAATCCGGCGAGTCGTACACCCATTGGGCCAGTTGGTACCCGGACAGGAGCGTGCCCAGTCCTTTCATGACTTTGCCGTAGTTACCGGAGTCGATACTTCCTACGGCGAGAGCCTGCGAGACGGCAAACAGCGATAGACCAACTGCTGGCGATGATACGGCTTGCTGACCCTGGGCTGCCGTTGCAGCATACTGTTCAGAAGTAGGGTTGTTATATGCGGCCAGGATGGAGTCATACGTCGCTTGGTCCACCACCTGGGCGGCTGTGACCACCGTGTTGCCAGCAGCGTCGGTGCCGACCGTTGGCGGGACTGTCGCGGTTGCCGGGTCCCCGGTGAACGGTGTCGCCGCTATGTCAATGTGCACCGGGATGATCTGGCCCTGGCCATAGGTCAGGTTGAAGGAAACGCTGGACGAGAACCCATCACTAGTGACCGTGGTCGGGCCCGATTGGACAGACTGGGTGTCAAAGTTGAGGTTCCAGTACGGGTTGCCACTCTGGTACAGGACGAGTTGACCGGCTGGAATCTGGCTGAACGACTGGAGGTCGCCCTGGAAAGACACGTTCACAAATGCGGTACGTGTGCCTGACGAGGCAACCAGACTACCGCTCAGCGAGGATTTATTGTCGCCAGCCATTTTCCCCAAGTCAGGCCGCAAGGTGACCGTGACAGTATCCCCAGTGTTCATCGGATAGGTCGTGACTCCGGGATCGATCTGCACGTAATCACGGGCCTCCCCACTGATGCTGAGAGTCAGATCTGAGAAGTACGCTCCGTTGTTGGTCACAGTGTAGATCTGCGCCAGTGTCGTCGGATCCGATGAGACCAATTCAATGTCAACGTTGAAATCCGACTGGTTAACGGCCAACGTCACTGTCGTACTGGCGTCAGCCGTGTCGGTCCCGTTGTCCACGACATGGGCGTACACCGGCAACTGATAGCTGGTGTACTCCGCGTTCTGGGCAAAAATCGCCATGTCGACCTGCTGGGACTCCCCTGACTGGATGACCAGCGGTTGGCCTTGTGAACCCGCATTCACAAAGTTGAGCGAAAGATCAGGGTACGAATTGACACACTCCAGGTAGAAGGTGACCGCAGCCGTACCGTTGTTGACAACTGTGACATTGGCGCTCTGGTCATAGTCGCGGTCGATGGCGAACGTGCCACCCGTCAGCGACAAGATGCCATTGTTGTCAGGTTCAGTGGTTGAGGATCCACCAGCGCTTTGAATCTGTACAGGTTGCGTCGTACTGGCACTGATGGTGATCGGCGCCGGAGCAGGCCCGGCGTGACTGGGCACCACCACACTCTGGAAAACCAGCGCCAGTCCAACCAGGGCGCTGAGCGACCATACCCCGTAGCGAATCCGTTTCGCCGCATACCGACCACGCCTGGGAGCAGACGTTGACTTCCCGCTCTTGTCAACAAACATGACAATTCCCCCCGAATGACTTGGCGTGACTCACACTGCCCCGCCAGCACATACAATACATGCTTGCGTCACGGTTCCACCGCCGGTGAGATAAATTGGAACAATACCTTCTCACCAGGCGGTTTTCTTGGGGGAACACGCTTATTTTTGGCAAGTACAGCCAAGGTATTGACAACATCAACGGTCGCAGGGGGTTACCTCTTCGACGTGGGTCGGTCGATCCTCACAGTGGGCCGAGAACCTGCCCACACCGCAGCCGCAAACATGACCAGGCCAACGAACACCACCAACCCCGCGAACGGGAGCCACGTACCTGAACTCAATGATCCACCCGTGGGGGCGACGATGATAGATGGCTGAGATGTGACCGGCGGTGCGGCAGAAGCGGGAAGCAACGTTGCTGCCGGGTCAGATGAGGGTGACAGGAACGGCTCTGCCGTGGGTGTGGGTGTCATGGTCGTGGACGACGATGTGGGACCTGCGATCACAGACGCAGGAGGAGATACCCGAGATGGTGCGGGCAACACCGACGACGGTGCAGACGACACTGACGACGGTACAGGCGATTCCAGAGACGGTGCCGGAGACGCAGGAGATGGCGCAAGCAACGCAGGAGACGACACAGCCGATGTCGGAGACTGTTCGGGCGGTGTCGGAGTCGGCGCAGTCGACACCGGAGACGGTGCAGGAGACGTGGAAGACGGTGCAGGCGTTTCCGTGGCCGGCACAGGTGACGTCTCAGACTGTGCAGGAGACTCTACAGACGGTGTCGGAGACGGCGAAGACGATACCGCGGACGGTGACGGCGACACCGACTGTGACGGAGGTGTCGAGACACCAGAACTCAGAACAACGTTCATGGTATAGAGACCATCCACATTCGGCCATGTGAATACCAGAATGGTGTACGAAGTTGTCACCGGCAGTGTCACGACATCAGACGGATCGTTGACATTCGTGAAGGTGACGGTCCCTGTCATGGGGTCGGCATAGGACGACAGGTCTTTGACAGTGTTGCCGTACTGGTCGACCAGATTATCGAGGGTGACATATCCTTCAGTGTCACCCACATTGGCGCTGCCCGGCGCAGCACCAGACGGGTCGGTCAACGTACCTGTGAAATGATCGCCGATCACCAGGGGATTCGCGCCGGGAGCCAGGGACACATGGGAGTCAACCGTGAAGGCTTGGTTGTCATCGACGTACAGATAGAACTCCAGGTCGTAGTCACCAGGATCAAGCAAGAGGGGTTCCCCACGCGTCAGCGTGGCCCCACGTTGATCCCCCACCGCCATGGTGGTCAGATCATTGCCTGGGAAGCTAACTTGAGTGGAATATCCAGCCGGCCACTCCACCGACAACGCGGCCATACCATCACTTACAGTTGGCAACGTTATGGTTGTGTTGGTCTGGCCGTCCACCGAAGCCTTGTGAATCCCCAGGGCGCCTGGAAGACGGTACGACACCGCCACATCGAAGGCGCTGCGCGGATAGAAAACTGTGGAACCCGTCATCTGGTAACTACCCAGGTCGTCATTGCTCAGCACCAGGCCGTCAATCTGGGCCGGCGAGCCATCGGACATGGCGAAGGACACAGCCGCCAGATCGGAGCGCTGCAACGACGTGGGAGTATTCGACAACAGATCCACCTGGTACAACGCCTGCCCCAGGTTGAGTAGCAAGGAAGCCTGGTCCAGGTTGGTCTTGTCGTCCACACCCATCCCAGCCAGAGCACAGGTGACGGCGGTTGGACCCGAGACCGACCAGGCACACGGCGGTTCCTGGGTGAAACTCCTGGCCAAGATGGATTCTTGCGTGGAGGATCCCGGACTCACCCTGGCCTCGATCAGGCCAGAATCGGTCCGACCAGACAGCGGTGCTGGCGCGAGACTGCTCGCCCAGTAGTTTTCTTGAGCGGAGCGTCCCAACATCAGCCGAGCGTCGATCGGACCAGAACCGGTCTCGTCGGGCAGTTCGACGCTCACCAACTCCGCGGCGGTAGCCAGGTCGATACTGGAATCACCGTTGGTCAGGTCGGCTTGAGCACTCGCCACGCCATTGTCGGCGCCGAGGCTATACAGCAGATCAACGTCGTACGCCCCAGGTGGCACCGAGACACTCGGCGAGAAGAACGGCGGGGTGCTCATGTCACCCGAGTCGATCGGGGAGATGGTCATATCAACCAAGGACAAGGCATCGCCACTGCGAACTGTCAATGTCGGCTGCCCTTTAAGAGAGTACGTCTCACGATCCTCACCCAGCGTGGCCCACGTGAACCCGTTCTCCCCGGAGACCACGATGGCGTAGGAATCTGGATTGTTCATCATGCCAGAGGTTTCAACCAAGGAGTACTGATTTGGGGCGGTCTGGGTGAGATCTGAATCAGTCGTCGTCCACCCACTGCTGCTTGTGCGCGTCACCACAGTGACATAAGGATTGATGATGCTGGAATCGACCGAGAAGGTTGCCTTGCGCGGCTGGGCCACGTTCAGGTCGATGCTGTCCGAGACTGTTTCGACCTTGCCAGACGCCGTCTTGTAGTCGACGTCCACCCCGAGAGAATGAGTTCCCTCGTCCAGAGTCGCACTGGGCACCGAATATCGTACGTCTCCCGAAGACAACACGCTCGAGGTCACCGTACTGCTGACCGGCTCACCGTCGAGAAGGAATCGTGCACCGACGACATCCACAGTGTCAGACACGTCCGCGGTGAAGATCGGCGCGGTGTCGGGGGTGACGGCCTGCGGGGCGATGTTGTCCACAGTGGGAACAGCCCAAGGCTCGGTGCTGATCACCGTGGTCGCGTCGTTGTTGTCGGCTGTTCTCTCCTCACCATCCACTGTCTTGTCGGTGACGTCGACTGTGAAGGTGGTTTGATCTGTGGTCGGGGTCCACGGCACGGTGATCTGGACCGAAGAGAAGGCTGGGATGTACCGATACTGCCCCGACGAGGCGGCACTGTCGGTGTAGATGATCCCAGAATCGTCTGACACGACAATATCCGCCCACGCACCGCGGCTACCCCGATTGTAGACATCGATGGCGAGTTGGTTGGGTGTACCCAGATGTACCTTGTCGGTCGCGTTGATTCCCTCAGGATACACAGCGAGATCCGACAGTGACTGGACGTTCGGGGCTGTGTCAAGGCTACCGGAATACCACACCGGAGTATCCGGCGGATACTCCACGTTCACCTCAGTGTCGGCGGTGGTGATGTAATGGGCGCCGTCGACGTAGAAGTGACGGGTGATCGTGTTGTCCGCCCCGGGAATAAAGTTGTCAGCAGGCAGGTTGGTCGTCAAGACATCAGTCAACTTCGCTTGTTGAGTCATTCCGGTGTCCTGGCCGTTGACCGAGGTTGAAAAGCTGACACTCGGAATGGGAACGGGCTTTTGCGGGTACATCCGGCTACTCACCGTCACACCGGAGGGGGGAGCTTGTGACAGCAATTGGAAGGATGTGTCGACTTCGCGGCGGTTGATGCACTGTTGGGAAAGGAAGTCGACCGTCAACGAGGGATCATCGCCCCTGGCGGTCTCAGTTGCAACATGGCTCTGGTACGCGTCGAGCAACAGACCTGCTATTGCCATGCCAAGCCCGATCCACAGGGTGGAAGTAGCTGTCATCTCGATGAAGGCTAGGCTTAAAAACAGACCTACAGCGTCAAGCATGCCCTCCAGAATTTGTGAAGCCAAGTACCCATCCCTTTGCGGGGTAGTCAGGTTGGGGTTTTGAAGCTCCTGGATCCAGTCCGGAATGCCGTACGCATAATCAACCACCTGGTACCCCGACAGCAGCGCGCCCAGCCCTACCATTAACTTCCCAGCGCCTTGGTGCCCAAAAGCATTGAGCAGGAGGCCTCCGACACTGAGACCCTGCGAGATGACGAACATCCCTGCACCAGTCTGTGTCACCAAGGGTTGGGCTTGCTGACCCTGGCTCGCAGTCGCAGCAGACTGCTCAATCGCGGTTGCCGGCTCAATCGCAGCTAACTGCTCAGGGGTGGGGTTGGTGTATGCGGCCAGGATGGAGTCATACGTCGCCTGGTCCACCACCTGAGTGGCTGTGATCATCGTGTTGCCCGCAGCGTCGGTGCTGAGCGTTGGTGGGACTGTTGCGGTTGCCGGGTCCCCGGTGAAGGGTGTCGCCGCGATGTCCATGCTCACCGGCATGATCTGGTCCTGGCCATAGGTCAGGTTGAAGGAAACACTGGACGAGAACCCATTCTCATCTACCGTGGTCGGGCCCTCTTGGACCGATTGCTGGTCGTAGTCGAGGTTCCAGTACGGGTTACCACTCTGGTAGAGGGCGAGTTGACCGGCTGGAACATGATTGAACGACTGGAGGTCCCCCTGGAAAGCCACGCCCACCGACGAGGTACGTTGGCCTGACGAGGCAACGAGGCTGCCGCTCAGTGACGGTGTATTGTCGCTGACCATTTTCCCCAAGTCAGGCTGCAAGGTGACCGTGACGGTATCCCCAGTGTTCATCGGATAGGTCGAGACTCCCGGGTCCATCTGCACGTAATCACGGGCATCCCCAGTGAGGCGGAGAGTCAGATCTGAGATGTACGCGCCGTTGTTGGTCACTGTGTAGGTCTGCGCCAGCGTCGTCGGATCCGCTGAGACCAATTCAATACCAACGTGGAAATCCGACTGGTTAACGGCCAACGTCACTGTCGTACTGGAGTCAACAGTGTCGTTCCCGTTATCCAGGATATGGGCGTACACCGGTAGCAGGTAGGTGGAGTTCTCCACGTTCTGGGCGAAGATCGCCATGTCGATCTGCTGGGACTCCCCAGACTGCAGGACCAGCGGCTGGCTTTGTGAACCCGCATTGACGAAGTTGAGCGAGAGGTCAGTGTGCAGATTGTCGCACTCCAGGTAGAAGGTGACCGGAGCCGAGCCGTTGTCAGCAACAGTGACATGGGCGCTTTGGTCGTAGTCGCGGTCAATCGCGAACGTGCCACCAGTCAGAGCGAGGGTGCCATCGTAGTCGGACTCAGCGGGAGGGGCCTGGGAGGACGGGGCCTCGGCGGACCGTTGGATCTGTACCGGTTGCGATGTACTGGCGCTGATGGTAATCGGCGCCGGGGTGGACTGAGCATGACTGGGCACGGACACGCCCTGGAACACCAGCCCCACGCCAACCAGGGTACTGATCACCCGAACAGCGGATCGAACCGGTTTCGGCCCAAGATGACGGCGTGCGGCAGTGACCGCAAATTCCTGAGACACGTCAACAGACATTTCTTGCTCCCCCTGGTGTCTTGGCATGGCTTCACGCGGCCCCGCCAGCACATACAATACATGCTATCCAGACGCTTTCACCATAATGTTAGAAGCTTGGAACAGTACCTTCCCACAGGGCGATTTCTTGGGGAAATACTCTGGCGACAGCCTCAGGTCGCTGCGAGATCTTCGCGGGTACGCACGGGGCGGCTCCAGGAGCGTACTCGTCTGAAGCGGTGGGCGAATTCGACGATCAGGGCTCCGCAAAGTCCAATCACGAAGGCCCATTTCCACTCACCGGCCGGCAGGCTGAGGTCGAAGAAGGTACGGGTGAGGGGCAGGGAGAAGGCGCTGATCGCCAGGGCCACCATGGCGAGGATGGTGAGGAGCTTCCACCAGTTCAGGGGGCGGGCCAGAACACCCAGCAACCAGAAACTGACAATGAATAGGGTGGTCAGGGCGAGGGTACTGCGTTGAGGAGTGCTTCCGAGGCCGTAGCTGAAGGCAACGAAGGTGGCCAGACCGGCTGCGATTCCAGCGGGGATTGATAGGGACAAGACTCGTGTGAGGAAGCCGGGGACGTACCGGCGGGTGTTCGGGCCCAGCGCGAGAATGAAGGACGGGATGCCGATGGTCAACACAGAAAACAGGGTCATATGGCGTGGCAGGAAGGGGAACCCGGCCCCGAGGATCGCGGTCGAAATGATCAGGAAGGCCGACATGACGTTCTTGGTCACGAACAGAGACGCGACCCGTTCAACGTTGCCGATCAGGCGTCGCCCTTCGGCCAGGACTCTGGGCATGTGGGAGAAATGGGAGTCCAGCAGGACAATCTGGGCGACTGCTTTGGTGGCCTGGGCGCCGTTGCCCATCGCGATGCCGACGTCGGCGTCCTTCAGGGCCAGCACGTCGTTGACGCCGTCACCGGTCATGGCAACCGTGTGACCGCATTGTTTCAAAGCGTTGACGATCAGGCGCTTCTTTTCGGGGGTGACACGGCCGAAGACTGTGATGTCAGTGACCAGCTCGGCCAGTTCGTCGACCGAATCGGGCAGGGTACGCGCGTCGACCACCGGGCCGTAACCTTCGGGTCCCGGACCGGTCAGATCGAGCCTCACCCGGCGAGCGACAGCGGCCACGGTCACCGGGTTGTCCCCGGAAATCACCTTGACGTCGACACCTTGATGGGCGAAGTACGCGAGCGTCTCGGCGGCGTCCGGCCGTACTGCTTCGGTCAACTCCACCAAGGCAGCCGGGGTCGCCTGGGTCCATTTCTCCAGTGCATCCACCTTGGCCAGGACAACCACCCGTACTCCTGCTTCGGCGAGCGGGGCCACCTGGGCTTGCAGAGCCTCGTCACCACCGGCGACGATTTCGGGCGCGCCCAAGACCCAGGCCTGACCGTCGTCCAAGCGGACGCCGGAATACTTGCGGGCCGACGAGAAGGGGACCTGGTCGATCACCTGATGGCGGCTCGGGGAGACGTGGGCGGCAATGGCCAAGGAGGTCGCATTGGGGACCAGGTCGTGGGCGAAGGCGCCCAACGCGTCCATCGCCGTGTGATAGTCCTGGCCAGGCAGGGTTTCGCAGCGGTCGAAGACGATCTCGCCCTGGGTGAGGGTGCCGGTCTTGTCCAGACAGATCACGTCGACGCGGGCCAGGCCCTCGATGGCTGGCAACTCCTGGACGAGGGCCTGCTGGCGCGTCAGTTGCAGGGCGGCCAACAGGAAAGCCAGGGTGGTCAGCAACACCAGGCCCTCGGGGACCAGGCCCACCAAGCCACTGGTCGACCGCAGGATAATGTTGCGCCATTGTTCTTTGATTTCGGTCCAGGTGCCCGTTTGCAGGCCGCGGTACTGAGCGATCAGGGCGACGGGGAACATGACGACCAGCACCCAGGTGATCCAGCGCAACAGCTTGTTGGTCGAGGCCTGGACTTCCGAGTACGCGCGGGTAAAAACCTTGGCCTCACGCGAGAGTCGGTGAGCGGTGGCCTCCTCCCCCACCACTGCCGCACGGAACATCCCCGATCCCGCGACAACCGCCGTACCGGAGAAAACCTCGTCTGAGGGCTCCTTGTTGACCGCGTCGGACTCCCCGGTCAGGTTGGACTCGTCGACCTCCAGGTGCTCGGTGGCCACCAGGGGGCCATCGGCCGGAATCTGGTCGCCGGGGCTCAGACAGACCAGATCGTCCTCGACGACCTGGCTCACATCGATCGTGGTGCGCTCGCCATCGCGCAGGACCGTCGCGACGGGGGCATGGAGGACGGCGAGGGAATCGAGCTTGCGTTTGGCGTACCATTCCTGGCCGATCCCCAGGGCCGAGTTGAGGACCAGGGCGATCCCGAACAGACCATCTTGATAGGACTGTGTCAGGATGACAAGGATAAACAGTGCTCCCAAGAGGGCATTGAACCGGGTGAAGACATTGTCCTTGACGATCTGCGACAAGGACCGGGAGGTGACCTGGGAGACGGCATTGACCCGGCCCTGCTCCTGGCGGTGGGCGACCTCGCTGCGGGTCAGCCCATGAAGCGGGTAGTCCGGTGAAACGTCCACTCTCAAGATCCTAGGCGAGTCGATAGCTATCTTCCATACCTGCTTTCCCTGATCCGTCCCCCATCAGATCAGGGGCGCAACGTTGCTTTCCAGCTACGTTGTTTGGTGGTCAGGTGGACTGCTTCGATCGAGACGCCGAGGGTTGTGAGGAAGATGGCCATGCGTACGTTGATGCCATTGTCCGTTTGGTGGAAGATGGCCAGACCGGGGAGGTCGTCGACATCATTGGACAGGTCGAAGGCATCGGGGCGAGAGTCACGCGGGAGCGGGTGCATCACGATGGCATCCAAGTTGTCGGCCTCGGCCAGGATCGACCAGTTCAGCAGGTCACCACGGGTGCCCGCCTGGTCCAGCTCCTCGGTCATCCGTTCGCGTTGGACGCGGGTGGCGTAGATCACATCGACTCCGTGCACGGCTTCGACGACATTGTCCACGATGTGCACGTGATGACCGCGCTGGGTCACGTACTGCTCGATCGAAGACGGGAGTTCCAGACTGGGCGGAGAAAAGACGGTGAAAGTAAGGTTGTGATACAGGCTCATCAGCTTCATCAGGGAGTGGACCGTACGGCCAAATTTCAGGTCACCGATGATGGCCAGGTGGCATCCGTCGACGACCTTGTCGCGCAAGGAGAGTTCCTTTTCGAGGGTGTAGACGTCGAGGAGAGCCTGGGAGGGATGCTCGCCCGCCCCGTCGCCTGCGTTGATCACCGGCACAACCGAGGCGTCGGCGAATTGGGCCACAGACCCCTCGTCGGGATGGCGGACGACCAGGACGTCGGAATAGCCGGAGACCACGCGAGAAGTATCGGCGATGGACTCGCCCTTGGCCATCGAGGAGAAGGTGAAACCGGTTGTCGTGGTGACCTCGCCACCCAGACGCTGGAAAGCGGATTCAAAACTCAGGCGAGTCCGCGTACTGGGTTCAAAAAACAACGAACCAAGCATGGCGCCGTCCAGGGCAGTGCACACGGCCTGCCTCTTGGCGATCGGGTCGACGGCGTCAGCCACGTCAAACAGACGTTTGAGGTTTTCACGGGTGAATTGCGACACGGACAGCAAGTGACGTCCCTGTTCAAAGGCGGGGAGAATGTCGGTCATGCGCGCTCCTTTCTGCCACTACCCTACTCGGAAGGCGACCGGCTCGTGACTATCCGACTGTGTCTTGGAGGGCTTGGATGAGGCGTGTCGCGACGGGGGTGTTAAGCCGGAAGTGCGCCCGTTTGCCGCGCTGTTGAGCGGTGACCGACGAGCCAGCGTACCTCTACGGCGACCACGCAGTAGCCATGAATCGGTCAAGCAGCCGCGGAAAGAGACCGGACGGTTGACAGACCTGTCACCCGTTCGGCGGCGAGATCAAAGGCAGATTGCATCGCCAGCCAGGCGCGGGCGGTCCCAACACCGGCTCGCTCCAGGCGAATCGCGAGACTGGGACTAATCCCCGCACGGCCATTCAGCACCCGACTCAACGTCACGCGGGAGACGCCTAGGCGGGAGGCTGCCTCAGTGACGCTGAGACCGAGCTCTGCCAGCACGTCCTCACGCAGGATTTCACCGGGGTGCACCGGGGTCTTCATCGTCATGTCTGCTCTCCTCAGTGATAGTCCTGATAATCAACGAGTTCCACGTCGGTCCCGATGAACCGAAACGTCACTCGCCAGTTGCCGTTGACCCAGATTGACCAATGGCCAGTCAGGTTCCCGCTGAGCGAATGTGTGCGGAACCCTGGAATCCGAAGGTCGTCCGGCGACTGCGCTACGTCCAAGACCGACAGAATGCGGACCAGCTTGGACACATGATCGGCCTGCACACCTCGTTTCGAACCGCCGTGATAGAGCTGCTCCAAACCCTTGTGCCGAAAACTGACGATCACTCCATCATCGTATCGCGTCACGATACACGATACAAGTGCCAGTCGGCGAATTGGGTGATCGGGTCGACGGCGACCGGCTCGTGACTCGTCACCTCGTACGTGGAAAGACACAGGACATGGGTGGTGCAAGTGGATGCGGACCCATGTCCTGTGTCGGTGTGCCGTCTGGTCCAGAGAGAGGACGGCAACAGTTAACTTGTCACTTGATTTTTTAGAGAATCACCTGCTCTCCGGGTTGTTGCGACTTGATGTTCCGGCGCACAGAGAGCACGATCATCACACCAGCGCCCAGGCAGGCCAGGCCAACCAGGACCATGACAGACAGCGGTACGGTCGAACTGACGATCCCACCAGTGGGCAGTATCGTTGTCCCTGTTGATCCGGTCGATCCGGTCGACCCGGTTGATCCGGCCGCGCCCGGTCCTGGGACCGTGAAGGACTGTGAGACCGTACCCGATGTCGCTGTCAGGGTGATCAGGTGGGTACCGGCCGAGAAATCGGGTGCGGCAGTCCACGTGAACGTTACCGAGCCCTGGGGATCGGCGGCTTGGGCGGGCAGTGTGATGGGATCGGAATGGACCTCAGCCGACACAGACTCACCGGGCACAAATCCTGTACCGATGAACGTGAACGTACGATCGGACGACTCCACGGTCACAGCAAGGCCACTGGCAGTTGACTTTGTCGGAACAGTTGTCGGAGTCGGGCCAGTCGTCGGATTGGTTGGTGTCGGACCAGTCGTCGGATTCGTCGGAGTTGGCTCAGTCGTCGGGCTCGACGGCGTCGGCTCAGTCGTCGGGCTCGACGGCGTCGGCTCAGTCGTCGGACTCGTCGGAGTCGGAGTCGACGGTGTCGGCCCAGTCGTCGGATTGGTCGGCGTCGGACCAGTCGTCGGACTCGTTGGCGTCGGCTCGGTCGTCGGACCTGTGGGAGTCGGAGTCGACGGTGTCGGACCAGTCGTCGGATTCGTCGGAGTTGGCTCAGTCGTCGGACTCGTCGGAGTCGGAGTCGACGGTGTCGGACCAGTCGTCGGATTCGTCGG
>WRFP01000038.1 GCA_009778725.1 Propionibacteriaceae bacterium | reverse complement strand
TATACTGTGTGTTTTCTCCGCCCCTCACATACTATTTTACACGCAATCACACCGAATTCAGATTCTTTGGGCAAAAAAACCCAACAAAAGTGGGTGTCGACAAAGAAACTATATGCCTCATTGAAGCTAGATATCGTGAGATTCAACCTGTTGCCACAAACTCAAGTACAATGAGGACCCGTTGGTGAAGAACCATCGCGTGTGGCTTCTGGATCGGTCACCCGGTCGAGTTGTCAGTGGTGTGAGCGTGTCCCCAGTACGCCGAAGTGCCGTTGACTCGTCTAGTGTCTATCCCTGTAAACCCCAGTTTGACGATGTGCTCATCACCAGGCCCGAAGTCTGGATCCAGGTAGGCCATCGCCGACAGCGACCATTGTTATTGCAGTCGTGCTGATGGTGTGCAAGGTAGCATTTCAGCAGGGGCAGGGACTGAGGAACAGATAGGACGACTGTGAACGAAGAACTAACTCCCCGCCGGGCCGTGCCTGTGCATCGTCGCCGGAATATTTGGATCATCGTCATTGTAGCTGTCGTTGTCGTTTGCGGTGGCGGTGTCGGTGTCGCCTACGGAACAGGCTTGTGGCCCTTCTCTTCAAGCGTGCAAGACACCCCGACTCCTGAGGCCCCGCCTGCCTTGCCACGGACCCTGGAAACTCCGGCTCCCACCCCTCCGCCCGTACTGGAACCGTTGCCGACGTGGCCGCTGACCGGGATCGCGGGTGATGTCGTCGACCGGCCGGCTCTGGTCGTCAAGGTCGAGAATTCTTCGGAGGCCCGCCCGCAGGAGGGTTTGGAGTCCGCCGACATCGTTTACGAGGAGATGGTGGAGGGTGGCATCAGCCGGCTGGCGGCAGTCTACAATTCCACCTTGCCAACCCGGATTGTACCGATTCGTTCCGTACGGCCCATGGATGGTCCCATCACAGCGTGGACCGGCGGACTACTGGCGTTTTCAGGAGGACAAGCTCAGTTCACCAACCGGGCCCAGCAGGACGGGTTGCAGCTTCTTTCCATGGATGCGGGTGCGAAGGGTTTCAGTCGGGTGTCGAGCCGGCCGTCGACTCATGATGTCGCGGGTGACCCGGCGGCTTTCTTGGCCCAGGCCGACGCCGCCCACCAGTCAGCGCCCCCAGCTTTCGCCGCCTTCGACACCGATGGCTCCGGCAGTACGGCCCAACGCCAGGGCACGATGACCTCCCAGGTGTCGGTGACGATTTCCACGATCGCGCATCCCAACTGGACCTGGGACGCGGCATCCGGCCGCTGGCTGCGCTCGGAAGGCAGCACTCCCGCCATGGACGCGTCCGGCGACCAACTGAGCGCGAGCAATGTGATCGTCCTGGGTGTCCAGGTTCAATACCTGTCTTTGACCGACGCGGCTGGTAATCGTATACCGGAATCTCTCGTGGTCGGCCAGGGGGCGGGTATCGTCGTATCAGGCCAGATGAGTGCCCCGATCACCTGGCAAAAGGCCGACGAGTCGTCACCGTGGCAATTCCTGGATGCCACCGGGGCGCCCGTCACCCTGACCCCCGGCAACACCTGGGTCGAACTGGTGCCCAACTCGGGAACATGGTCGGTTTCCTGACGACCGCTTCCCGCGTACTGACCGGATTTCCGGCATCACCTGATCGGAGGTTGAGATGTCCAATCCATCCCGTGAGTGGCAAGCGCCTGACGGCAGCCAACCCGAGCGTTCACGAGCCCCGCGATGGCGGATCTGGCTGATCATCGTCACCGCCGTGGTCGTTGTCGCCGCTGGTACGACGGTCATTGTGTCGGCGGTGACCAAGCCCAAGACGCTCCCGTCGCAGCCCATCGCGTCGGGAGTCCCGTCGCCCAGCCCCACCGCCTCACCCCGGTCGGTTCCCACGCCGACCCCCACCCCTGAGACGACGTGGCCTCTGACCGGAATGCCCGGCGACGTGGTCCAGCGCCCCGCCCTGGTCGTCAAGGTGGAGAACTCCTCGGATGCCCGCCCCCAAGAGGGGCTCGACTCGGCGGACATCGTCTTCGAGGAGATGGTCGAAGGCGGCATTAGTCGATATGTCGCTATGTTCAATTCCACTTTGCCCACTCATATTGTGCCAGTACGTTCGATCCGGCCGATGGACGGTCCTATCGCCGGCTGGACCAACGGAATCATTGTTTTCGCCGGCGGCAAGGACCGCTTCAAGACCCGGGCCCAGACCGACGGACTGCAATTGATCAGTACGGGGTCAGGCCTGGGCCGGGTCAGCGACCGGGTGGCACCGCACAACCTGGCCGGCAACCCGGAGAAACTGCTTGCCAGAGCCGATGCCAACCACCAGGCTCCCCCTCCTCCCTTTGCCACGTTCGCAACTGCCGGCGCACAAGGAACGGCCCAAACCCAGGGCACTCCGGCGTCGAAGCTCACGATCAACATTTCGTCGATCGCCCAGCCACGCTGGACCTGGGACGGCCAAAAATGGCTACGCTTCGAAAAAGACAAGCCCGCTGTCGTCGTCTCCGGTGCTCAGTTGTCGGCGACCAACGTCCTCGTACTGGGAGTAGACATCGTCATGCAACCCGAAGTCGACGCCAACAACGTCCATGTGCCTGAATCCATCGTCACCGGCCAGGGCCAAGGCATGCTGGCCTCCGCCGGCTCAACAGTCCCCATCACCTGGAAAAAAGACACCGAAACCTCCCCCTGGCAATTCTTAGACGCCAACGGCCAGCCCGTCACCCTCCTCCCCGGCATCACCTGGGTCGAACTAGTCCCCAACGGTACCGGAAACTGGTCAGCCTCCTGAAGGCCTTCACTGATCGTCCTTATGAACGCACACTTTGGGGATAGTGTGGCATGCTGGAGTTATGCACGCGATTATTGTAGACAAGCCAGGCGGACCCGAAGAACTTGAATTTGCAGAGGTGGAGACTCCTCAGCCGGGGCCCGGAGAGGTACGTATCGCGGTGTCGGCGGCGGGGGTGAACCGGGCCGATCTGACGCAGCGGCGGGGGTTTTATCCGCCGCCTGTGGGGATCACGGACATCCTGGGGCTCGAAGTTTCGGGGGTTGTGGATGCGGTTGGACCGGGTGTGGACCCGGCCTCGGATCAAGGAGCGGCGGGTGTGGCGGCGTGGACTCCTGTCGTGGGGACGCCGGTGGTTGCTCTGTTGGCTGGCGGTGGATACGCCGAGTATGCGGTTGCCCCGGTGGGGCAGTGTGCGCCCGTACCCGCGTCGATGGATATGACTGCAGCCGGAGGCATCATGGAGACCGCGGCAACAGTGGTGTCTAATTTCGATCATATCCGCTTGTCAGCAGGAGAAACTATCTTGATTCACGGAGGTACGGGCGGCATTGGCTCGTTCGCCCTTCCGTACGCCAAACAACTCGGTTTGCGTGTCATCACGACCGTCGGGTCCGAAACCAACGCCGCCTATGCCCGCGAGCGGGGCGCCGATGTGGCCATCGACTACCACGGCGACTGGGAACAAGAGGTACGCCAGGCCACCGCCGGCGCCGGCGTCGACGCCATCCTCGACGTCATGGGCGCCAAGTACCTGGAAGCCAACGTCCGTCTACTCACCCGAGGCGGCAGACTGTGCATCATCGGCCTGCAGGGCGGCCGCAAAGCCACCCTCGACATCAACGAACTACTGTCCAAAGCCGCAACAGTCACGGCGACCAGCCTCCGCTTCCGCCCCCTCCGGCAAAAGGCCGAGATCGTACGCCACGTAGCCGAACAGATCTGGCCCCTCTTCGAATCCGGTGCGATCCCCCTGCCCAAGATCACAACCTTCCCGTTGTCCCAAGCCGCCGAAGCCCACACCCACCTAGACTCCGGCCACAACCTGGGCAAGGTCGTCCTCACGAACTGATATAGGCCCCTTCCAAGGTGTGATCGCAATGCGCGGCCCATCTCGAATCAGGTTGTTATACTGGTCATATGACAGTTGATACAACACTGATCAGAGTCCGATCTGATGTCCGGGACAGGGTGCGGGTACTGGCTGACCGTGACCACGTCACTTTCAGCCAAGTCATCAGTGATGCCCTGGATTCCGTGGAGCGTCAGCAGTTTTGGGACAAGGTGGCAGCACTGACTCCCGATGAGACGTATCGTCAAGAATTCGCTGACTGGTCGGCAGCCGACTTGGTTTCAGAAGATGTTGAACGATCTGACTAGTCCCAGTCCGGGCGAAGTGTACTGGCTCGAGTTGCCTTCCGGACACGGCCACGAGCAGCATGGTCGTCGCCCTGTGCTGATAGTGACGGATGCTCGACTGGGTTCCCTCGGATTAACCTGGGTTGTGCCGCTGACTACTACGTCCAGAGGGTGGCCAGTTCATGTCAAAGTCCACGTGGCCGGGCGTGTGACTGAGGCCATGTGCGAACAAATCCGGAGTGTGTCTGTTGATCGATTGGGTCGTCTGGTCGGGACTGTCACCCATGAAGAACTTCGTGAGATTCGTGCATTATTACGTGAAATCATCGGTAACTAGGAGCGTGCTGAAATACGCTGTTCCGAGCGAGGACGTGCTGGGCGGGTGGAGATTCGCCACCCCGCATCTTGTACACGTACTGGACGTACGTCGCAAGATGGGGGGTTCGAATGTCGCTCGTCCGGTGCGCCGCAGCCGGGACATGGTATTTCAGCACGCTCTTAGGATTTTCACACCGGGCAAAGAGTCCCATTGAGACAGCGAGAGTCCTTATCCGAGCGAACACTAGCTCGTGTTTTTCCGTTTTTCGGAGCTAGTGTTCGTTTGCGAACCATGTCTGATCCATATTGGGATTTCTAAGGAGGGCAGCTTGCGACTACCGTAGTCGTTTGTTGGGGTTGATGATGTCTAAAATGTCGACTTTCTTGTCTGTTTGTTCGAGGAAGATTTCGACGAAGGCTTTCATGGCTTCTTTGTCGCCGACGCCGGCGTTCATGTCGGTGATCAGGTCGTTGACGGTGGCGTAGATCTTGGACGGGAATTGGCTGGGGTGGGTGTAGAAGCCGCGGGCCTGTTCGTACTGTTCCATGTCGTGGGCGTAGAAATAGACGGGGATGCCGCACAGATAGGCCTCGTAGACGATGGCGGAATAGTCGGTGACGACGGCGTCGGCGATGGCGAGGAGTTGGATGGCGGAGAATTCGGGCACGTCGATGGACAGGGCCGGGAAGGCGGCGCCGGAGCGCTCCCCGCGGATGGGGTGGGCTTTAACGATGAGCGCCCAATCGTTGTCGTGGATGGTCTGGACCAGCGAGAGGACCCGCGAGGTGTCCATGGCAGTACGCCGGATCGTCGGGGCGTACAGGACGACACGGCGCCCGGCCAACTGCGGGTAGGCCGCCAAGATGCGTTTGCGCACATCGGCCATGTGACGACGGTCGCTGAGCAACTCCACTCGCGGCAGCCAGGCGACGTGGAAGATGCCCGGATCGCAGTTGTAGGCCTCGGCGAAGTACGGGATCGCCCCCGAATAGCTGACCACGGCGTCGGTGTACCCGGCGTGCATGCGCAACAGTCCAGCCAGCGTGCGCGAAGGAATGTTGGACTGTGCCGACCACCCTTCAGACTTGTCGACGATCGACCAGCCGAACTTCTTGAATGCGCCGAGGGCGTGCCAAAGCTGGACGACCCGCAGGCTGGGGCGGTGGTTGAGCAGCGACGCAAGCGGCAGATACGCATCGAGTACGACAACCCGAGATGTCGCCATTTCGTACATCTGTCGGAACAGATGGAACACGTACCGAGCCCGAGAAACCAGGCTCCCACCGAACTCCCGGCACAAGACAACTGTCTTCGGCGCGTGGGGAACTGTCCGCAACCGGTCGACCAGAACCTGGAAATCAGCAGTGATCGTGTTCGAGTTCCAGGTGATGAATGCCACCTTATTGCGCACGGGCAGCACCTTCATCACAGTGTAGATCGCGTTCGCCACAGGTACGCCAACGCGCAACAAAGCTCGCTCAACAGTTACTTTAAGCTTGGCAGAGCGTGTTTTACGGTTGGGCGGTTTGCGGTTGTCCATTACTGACAACCTACTACTGTCCGGGGCTGAGACGGTACTCCGTATCACGCCATGTGCTCGGCCCTGAGGAAGAGTCTGTGCCCGTTATACCCGAATCCACCGATCGCTGGCGTCGCGAGCGACACTGTGGGGGTGCGATGGGTCGACGGTTGCCGTGAGGGCAGACTGGACGTCTGTGGAGCGGCGACCGGCGAGCCAGCGTGCCGGCACAGGGTCGCGCAGCAGCCATGGATCGGTGAACTCGGGCTATACATCGCCATCCCAGTGGTCGAAGTCCACGGCGACGGCAGGTCCCTGGTTGAAGATCACATCGATGAACCGCTGGGTGGCGTGGCCGTCGCAGCGGTCGAGGAACTTGTCGTGGAACTGGCTCAAGCGCTTCCGGTCGATCTGGGGATCGTTCAGCGCGGTCAGCAGTTCGGGGAAAGTGCGCGCGACAGGCCCGTACGCGTACTCGTCGAAGTCATAGTAGAAGCCGCGTTGCCGGGTGTAGTCGTCGAGGTCGGGGACGTAGAAGACGACTGGGCGCTCAAGCAAGGCGTAGTCGAAGATGGCGGATGAATAGTCGGTCACCAGGATGTCGCTGACCAGGAGGAGATGGTTGAACTCCGGGTACGAACTCAGGTCGATGATCTTGTCGGCGAAGATGGGTGGGATCGGCAGGGGGTCCGTGACGAACGGGTGCATCTTGATGACCACGAGGTCATTGTCGCCAAGAGCGGCTCCGAACTTCTCCAGGTCGAGGAACGTGTCCGGGTAATAGGCTGCGCGCTTTCCCCCTCCGCGGAAGGTGGGGGCAAACAGGATCACACGCTTGTCTCTCAGTTGGGGTAGGGAGGCGTAGAGGGGTTCCAGGATGCGTGTCTGCTCATCGGGGTCGAAGAACAGGTCCGAGCGAGGAGCCCCGGTGGCATGGACGGTTTGCATAGATACGCAGAAAGCTTCGGCGAAGTCTTTGCGGATCGACTCGGCCGACACAATTACATCAGTGTAATTCTTGTGCGACATGGAGGTCGCTGGCGGGCCTCCACCCAGTCCTTGACGGCTGTACCCCACACGTTTGAGAGCACCGAGGGCATGCCAGACCTGCACCAGACGCGTACCGGGGCGTAACCGCAGTGCATACAACAAGGGCATGAAGTCGTCGACCAGGACGTACTGAACTTGAGCCATGGCGACGACGAAGCGGAGGTCCTGGATGGCCCGAAGTCTGAGGCTTGGCTGGTCAAGAAAAAATGTGTGAATCGAGAAAGTATCCTTGTTGAGATGGTCGTAGATATAGCGGAGATTGCCAGCCAATACGTGGTGGCGGTTCGTGACAAGAATCACACTGTTCGGTTCGACTGGACGGCGTGCGGCAACGAAGCTATAAGCGATTCGAAAAACCAAGTGCTTGAATAATTGAAGCCTGGGGTGGAGGAAAAGTCGCCAGGTCTGGGGCATCAGGTGATGGTCTCCTTCAGAATGGCCAATGTCTGGTGGATACTCTCAACTATATCGAGCAATGGATGCCAGCCAAGTTGAGCCAACTTCGTCCCGTCCATGAGTGCCATGGTAGCAGGAGAAAAACCACGTTGTTCTATGTCATTGGGTAATTCGAAGACGACGTGCTGTCCGGCACTCGTTGCCACCAGGTCAGCGAGTTCACCCAAATGCACGTCATAGGAGGGATCGGCCACGTTGTAGGCCTGGCCGGATTCTCCGGAAGCCATCACAGTCAGAATGGCACTCACTGCGTCGGCAACATGACAGTAGGAGTAGTACTGCTTACCTTCGGACTTCAGAACGATGTCCTGGCCGGTCACCGCTTTCAGCAGAAACTGCGACAGGGCTTTCGTGTCGTCCACCCTCATGGTCGGGCCGAAAACACGAGGCAACCTGACTACGACCACATCGGTGCCGTACTGTTCTGCGAAGGCCTGGCACAAGGCTTCGCCGGTTCGCTTGCTTTCGGGGTATCCGGCTCTCAGTGTGTTGCAGTCGATGTACCCGAGATCGGACTCCCGAAACCTTTCCACATCACCACGGTTCTCCCCATAGATTTCCACCGTGGACAGGAAGACAAATCGGCGAGCCTGTGCGCGTACGGCCAGGTCGAGCATGGCGTGGGTTCCATCGACATTCGTCAGGATCGTCCCGATCGGGTCTTCGGCGTAGGCCACAGGGTGGGTATTACTGGCAGCATGAACGACAAAGTCGGCGTGGTCGATCTGGATCCGATCGGTCGATACGTTCAGTGGCCTAAGCAAGAGGTTGCTACTGCCCCTGTACCGGGCAAAGCGATTTTCCAGTTGTGACTCATCGCGGGCTAGGGCATGCACTGTACAATTCATGTTGTTACGCTGGTTGCGGGTCATGAGGACATCCACCACAAAACTGCCGATCATCCCGGAAGCACCTGACAGAACAAGCTGCGTGTCCTGGAATTGGCTCCAATCAAGGTCCAGGTCGGCAACGCTACCGATGTCTCTGCGATACCTGTCGCTGTCCAGCACGTGCATAGCGCCGTCCCCGACACCGCTCAGACTGATTGATCCTGATGCACGGGCATCTGATCTGCCTGTGCGGGTCTTGCATCGTGGCCGATGGGCGCCACAGTTGTCAGAGAAGACCCTAGAATGTACGCCCTGAAGAGGGCGAGGTCATCTTGCGTTGTCAGCTTGATGTTCTTGTCCGACCCCGCAGCGAAATGCAGGCGTTCACCCAAGTCCACCATCATCGTGTTGGCGTAGGAGGAAGGGCTGATGCCGACGTGTTTCTCAAATGCTTCCCGATAGCGAGCTGCCAGAGTCTGGTAATGGTAGGCCTGCGGCGTGGAGACGCGGCGGAGGGTGTCGCGTGGAATATATGACACAGTCGAGAATGAGTCATCACTGTCGACACTAAAGATTTGTTCGTTGTAAGGCAGTGAAGTCACTCCGTTGCCGAACTGTTGGCAGACGGCCAGGACATCGGAAATAACGGCAGCCTCCACAAGCGGTCGTATGCCGTCGTGAATGATCACAGTGTCGTCCTGACCGCATTTGCCGTCGAGGTACATGACACCGTTGTAGATGGACTCTTGGGCTGTTTGGCCGCCGGCGATGACCCAATCCAGCTTTTTGATGCCAAACCGATCGGCGTAGTCGCGAAGTATGCCCTGCCACCCGGCGATACACACCACACCAATGGAGTCAATGCTTGGGTGCTGTTCAAACGCATCAAGGGTATAAATGAGCACAGGTTTATCTTCGATGAGTGCGAATTGTTTGGGAACTTCCAATCCCATACGTGATCCGGTCCCACCCGCAATGATGATCGCTGTGTTCATTGATGTCCTTTTGTGAAGTGCCACATCGTTGTTTGGTTTCATGAGAAAAGGATAGGACTACGAATCCACCACGTACAGCTGCCCGCCCGGTTTAGGGGCGACCCCACCAACCTGTTCTCAGGATTTCCTCAGCATACATTACCCGGTCATCCTTCATTTGCCAAGTTTAATGTGCTATATTACAGACTCTCACTAACTCCCAGATGCGACTCTAATCATCAGTGCTTGTGACACGGTTCTTTGATATGTTCAGTGGTTAGATTGAACTAAGTTATCTAGGCGCTTTCACCATGTCACTGCTTGAGATAATGAAGCGTTAAATAAAAACATCTGCGTAGATCAGATTGTGGTCCGAAGTCTGCCCTATGACTGTAGGGAGTTGGTTGACCCACGATGCCACGGTGATGTCGTCGCTGACGAAGATTCGGTCATATCGATAGTCGAGTGCTGTGTGGCTGATCACCGGCGCCTTCCAACCATTGGTCGTTTGGTAATTGTCGTTGACGGCCAATGAGTGTATTTGTGCATCGTACAATGCCCGAACTGTGTGATTATTGCCCGTTGTAACCTTGGCGTACGAGGTGCATGTACCTGTCTGGGGACTGTTGAAATCTCCTGCGAATATCACCGGATCCGAACGATAGTAGCTGTTGAGCAGGCCCATGGCTTCTTGGGTTTCAAGGGTGATTGTGGAGTTGCAGTCGGTGACGTCAGATGGATCTGGGGTCTGGCCAGGGTCTATCAGATGTGTGGTCGCGAAGGCGAAGTTGTGACTTTCTGGATTTTTCATTTTCAGTGTGGCCACTGTCAGGTAAGCGTCACCACCATGGAGTGCATACAGGACGGCAGGGGTTGTCGTGGCTTCCACGGTTGATCCGTTATAGAAGATATGGTCGCTGATCCGCTCTCCGCCCTCTGCAGGTGCCTCATGGTAACCGATCTTGGCTAGACGAGAGGCGAAATCGGTGAGCTGACTCGATTCGCCGATTCCCACCACACACTTCGGATCATCGTGATTGGCTTGGGGCATCAGCCCCTTGTCTTCGGCTGTCCTGTTGTTGGAGGCCTCTTGTATCCCGATCACATCGGGATTAGCTTTTTTGATCTCATTGATGACATTCGTCGCCCGGATCGCCCAACTGCGAGTCTGGGTGTCTGCCGGCAAGCAGGACAGACGGATGTTGAACGTCGCAACGCGTAACCCGACGCCTCCCTGCGGTCCATGATAGGGAGCTGCCTCATTTCGTGAAGCGCCGTCGGGAAGGTTGTCCATCCCAGACAGGTGTGCCGCGGTGGTAAGCATCAGGATCACGGCAAAAATGGCGCTGACAACGCCCATTCCAGTACGGCGGAGGTGCCTGTGGACGGGTCGTCGTTGCCTGTCGGCAGATGTGCGATGACGCATGCGACGACCTCCTCACTTAGGAGTGCTGTGGATTTCCCCTGATACAAGGGTGACACAAAAAGCCCGTCGCCGCCACGGAGAGTGTGTCCCACAATGGTCCGGAGGACAGTGATGGCGTACGAAGCCACTGTGCTTGCCGACAGTAGAATGAGTGACCATGGCTCTTTCTAAGCCCGCTGAAGCCCTGCATGCCGCCGCTGTCCGAGTGAAGAGCACGGTTTCACCGCTCACCTGGCAGAGGCTTGTTGCTGCTCGTGTCGCATGGGGAAACCTGCGGGATCGGGTTCCCCGACCACCTCGGCCACACATGCCGTTGTTGTCCGTGGTCATGCCGGCGCACAACACCGAAACTTACATTGGTGAGGCTCTCAGAAGCCTGGATCGACAGTTGTACCCCAACATTGAGGTCATTGTGGTTGACGACGGATCAACGGACGGGACTGCGGAAATCGTGCGGGCCGCACAGGCTCACGACCCGCGTGTACGACTGGTTCAGATCAGTCATGTCGGCCCCGGGGCGGCCCGCAACGTCGGATCTGCGCAAGCGCAGGGCGCATTCATTGCTTTTCTCGATTCAGACGACCTGGTCAACCCGCTTTTCTACCGGCAAGCAGTCTTGGGCTTGCAGAAGTCAGGGTCAGATTTCGCCGTGGCTCCGTACGAGATCCTGGTCCGGGGCAGGCGACGGCCTCCTGCTGCGTACATTCTTGACGTCCATCGTCGAGCTCGGCAGCACATCACCTTGGCCGATTTGCCAATGATCACAGTGAATGTTCCTGTCTGGGCCAGGGTGTTCAGACGGGACTTCTATGAACGCTCGGTGTTCCCCCTCCCCGAGGGGATCCTGTTCGAGGATCAGTTACCGGCTATGCAAGCTTTCGTACGGGCGCGAGCCTTCGATGTCCTGCGCCGCTCTGGGGTGCAGTGGAGACGTCGCGCCGCCCAGGATTCCATCGTGCAACAGACATCTGACGCAGACAACCTGGGCGAGCGTATACGCTCGTATCGATCGGTGACAAACTACCTTGCGCAATCTGGACTGTTTGACCTGAAGCAAGAGAGAACTCTTCAACTTCTCGCAACGGACCAACTCACGTTGCAACAACTCGTCGTCGCCTCGCAAGAGTATTTTGAGTCGGCTCGGGACTACCTGATTGAGGCCATGGCAGACGTTGATGGTCAGCTCTATGCGGACAGGGTGAGCCTTCCCGATCGCGTCCTACATGCCTTGATCGCGGACACGGATTTGGAGACAACTCAGTCCTTCCTCCTCTCCGGGGGGCAGAACAAAAAGAATTGGGTCTTTCGCCGGAATCATCAGGGCGACCTGGAGGGGTGGCTTCCGCGATGGGGTTTGGACAAAGAGGTACGCGTCCCCATCCAGGCCCGACGCGCCACCCGGGCGGATCGCTCCATGACCGCAACTGGGCCCGTGTTCAGCCTTGAAGCTTGGGATGTGGTGAGGAATAGTCCGGCAGCGGCGCAGTGCCAGAGCGTACTGTCGGGTTCTGGAACCACTCGATCGGTAGATCAGACAATGGCGCTGCGTTGTTGGTATTGGACTGGGTCCCGGGCAATGTGCGCACAGATCTACTTGCAGTGTGGACATGGTTCCGATGCCACAGACACTCAAGTGGCGTTGGCTCGGGAATTGGATCGTCGCGACCTTGGTGACAAGGTGATATGGGGTGTGTCGCAGGATTCCACGGTGGTGCCTCGAGGCCAGAGGCGCGTCGTCGTCGGTTCGCCGGAGTACTACCAGGCTCTGCGTACGAGCGCCGTCTTGTGCTTCAATGCCGACGTTCCCGAATTCCTGGTGAGCCACACTGGTCAGACTGTGATTCAGACGGGCCCAGGGCATCCGTTCGAGGCCGTGGGAGTGCCCCGGTGGCGGCACAACGAAGAAACCGACCTGCGAATACGGCTCAACCTTGAGCAACGCAACAGGTGGGATGTCGTGGTCAGCCCCTCGGCATTGGCGACACAGCTGAATCGACAGTGTTTTCCCGTGCGGGCCGAGATGTGGGAACTGGGGACACCCCGCAACGACGCATTGGTGTTACCTCCATCCGGGGCAAGGGACGCCATCCGGGAGAGCCTGGGTTTGGGCCCAGATCAGGTGGCCGTCTTGTATGTCCCGAGCGACCGGAAGTATTCGCTGGAAAATGTGTGGACTCACCCGTACTCGACCGTTGTCAACCCCCACTGGCTGGCAAGACAGCTAGGAAAGCAGTACGTCATCTTGATGAGGGGGAAACTGCCCACCGGAAGAGTACGCTCAGTTGGCAACGTGATCGATGTCACTCACTACCCGGAAATCAACGATCTCATACTCGCGTCCGACTGCGGGTTGTTCGATTACTCTCCGGTCCGATTCGACTACAGCACGACTGACAAACCTATGGCATATATCGTACTCGACAAGGAAGAATATGCTGCTGCAAGTCCCTTCCTGTGGCCCTATGAAGAAACCATTGCCGGACCTTGCGTGAGCGACCGGGAGTCGTTGCCGGTGTCGATCAGACGTGCGGTGGAGGAGTCGCACCGATGGTCGCAGCAACGAGAGGAGTTGCGGCACATTGTCGCTCCACGGGATGACGGGAACGCCAGTGCCAGGCTCGCTGACAGGGTCTGCGCTCTGCTGGGATAGGTCGGCTCGAGGATTGTCGAGCGCCGGGTCACGGGTCCTGGTGACCGACGATCATCCACTGCTGCTCATGACAGCGCATCCGCCTTGGCTTGGGCGGCTTCGGCATCGGCAGTACGGCCTTCCTCCGTGTAGAGGTTTGCTAGGTTCTGCCAAGGCTCGGGAGCAGTCGGGCGCAACTCGGTGGCTTGAAGAAGGAGCGCCTCCGCACCTGCCTGGTCGCCGAGCCCGTCCTGGGCTGAGGCCATCAACATCAGGGTCGTGATGTTCACCGAATCCACCGAGAGCGATTTGTGGAGCAGGTCAGCGGCCGCTGCTGAATTGCCGGCCCGGATGTTGGCCAGGGCCAGGTCGTTCATGCACTCCACGGAATCGGGCAGTCGTGAGCAGGCTGGAGTTAGCATGTCGATCGCCCACTGCGCAGGCACCACTTTGTCTCCAGCCAGTACGGTCAGGGCATGTCCGGCCCGCCAAGCCAGATCTGGGTCTTGTGGCTTGAGGCGTACGGCCTTCTGCATCATGGCCAGCCCCTGTGACTGTCCGTTTTTCAACAGGGAGACCGAATTGGTCAGCATCGCCTCGGTGACAACCGCCTGCAGGCCCAAGACGACGGCCAGAACTCCTGCCGTACCGACAAGCCAGCGTGAGTAGTGACCGGTGGCTCTGTCCATCCTGGCAGCCAAGTTTTCCGAGCTGACAGGCGATTCTGTTCCGCAGGCAGCACCGACGACGAGGAGGAGGGGAACGATGTTCCACAGGTCTGTGAAGTGAAATCCGTAGCAGGCCCCTGCTCCGATGAGCGCCAGGAATGCCCCGCCAGTCCACTCGTCCTTGCGTGCCTTCCATAGGGTACGGCCCAGGAGAATCGCTGCGCCAACGGCGACCAGCAGGCCGAGCAAGCCTCCGGATGCCATCACCTGCAGGATGATGTTGTGTGGCGAATCGGGCGGATAGTCCGGCCCGACAAGACTCGCCCACTGTGGGGTGTGGTAACGCCCGATCTCGTCGACGAAATGACTGGGACCCACACCCAACCAGGGGTGATGCCACCACAGGTTGAGTGTTTCTTTCCAGAGCAGGATCCTCCCTGATGCTGTCTGATCGGCTAGTGGCGATGTGCCCAGACTGCGCGACCGGGTCATGGGGAGGATCAGAACAACCGCCACACCTGCGGCCAGTATTACCGCCACCGGCCAGGCTTTGCGCAACCTACGTTGTATGAGCAGGAGGATGAATCCTCCCAGTACGGCGATTCCCAACCCCAGCCATGCGCCTCGAGATGCAGTCAGGGCGACCATGACAGCAGCACTTGCTGCACCGGTCCAAAACAACCAGTGCGGTCGTTGCAAGGCGTACCAGGCGAGGACGGCGAAGCCGACCACACCGAGAACACCCAGGTCGGACGCGTTGCCCACTGGAGTTGTCACACGGTGGCGCGGATCGACGACAGCTTCAGCAATCGCCCAGATCGCCAAGGTGACCTGGAGGACGGCCAAGGCTGTGAGCAGATGACCTCTGCGTTCAGGCGATCCATTCCCTGCGAGCCAGGCTCCGATTGCCACGATGGCAAGGTACGCGGCAAGCATGGGCAACCCTTCGTACCTCGGATAGCGCCCAAGCAAACTTGTGAGAGGCGAGGCACTGGCGACACTGCAGATAGTCACTGTTACGAGTCCGCCGAGTCCAGCCCACGCCACGCCCGGAGCGAGCACACCCAGTTGAAGGCGACGACCGTTTCGGATCACCCACACCAGTCCAAGCAGGAGTCCAATTCCCACGACGACGAGCCGCAGAGGTGTGCCCGGATCGGCCCCGGCCCACCAGGGTGCCAGAGGTACGATCAGGACCAGACCCCAGATGCTCACGACCGCAGGCCATGAGGATTTCTGCGAGGCGGAGACACGTTTCGTCGGTGTTCGCGTCGTACTCCTGGCCATGGAAAAAGGCTACTGCATCGACTCGCGCCGAACTACGGTGGTGGCTGGGTGTTAGGGTGTGCAGCCGAGGGCGTGGGGGTACGGAGTGCAGGGCCGCCATGCGGCTTCCAAGGTGATTCATTCCGAATTGTCGGCCGCTCACATCAAGGAGGTGTCACCATCAGTGACAGGGGTGGTGCTACCCGTAGAGCTGGCTGTGGGTGCCAACTGCTTGAAGGCTAGCAATTGTTTGCCCGTTTTCTTCATGAAGCTCGAAGTGAAGACGCAGATCGCCTCCAGCCGAAATCGACTGGGTTCCGTCATACTCGCCCTTCAGTTGGTGCAAGCGAAGGCCCGGAAAAGTCAGATCATCGCGAGCTTGGTTAATCGCAGCCTGAACCTTAGCCTGCTGTCGAACGTTCAATCGATCATACTGTTTCAGGAACCGCTTGGTGAAGTGAAAGCGGTCAATCCTCACGCTACCGCCTTGCCCCGGTTGGCAAAGTAGGCATCGAGGTCATCCGCTGGAACATCGTCGTAGTCGCCATTGGCTTCATCCTCGCGAGCTGCCGCGATATCCGCCTTCAGACGCTCAGTCGGTACGAACGAGTCGTCATCGATGACAATCGGGCGACCATTAATAAACTGGCGCAAGTCGTTCTCGATTAAGGTACCGAGACTGACACCTAAACGTGCCGCACGGTTACGGGCAGCTTCTTTAATGTCCGCATCAATACGAATGGTAAGAGTGGATGAATTACTCATACATCAAGTGTAACACAATACGAGTACCTATCTCAACAATACTGGTTAGTTGTCGGAGTCAAGAAAGGCGCACTCCTTGCTGTCAAGTGGCCTACGTGAGAATCCACCAGGGGTCCTCGGCCGCTCACATCAAGGATCTGCAGAGCGTGTCTCGCTAAACGACATCGGTTCACGGTTGGTTGTTAGGGTGTGCAGCCGAGGGCGTGTGGGTACGGGGTGCAGGCGATCAGATGCTTGGTCGCCAGGCGGCTCATGAACGCAGCCATCGACCCACGGTTGACCGTGTTCCCCGGAACATACATGGTGACTCCGTTGACTTGGGACCCGGTGGTGATGCCGTTGGCGGCCAGCCAGGTGATGGAGGTGTAGAACTGGTTGCCAGTAATGTCGGGGAATGGTGGGGTGGTGGGTGCTGTCCAGGTGGGATTGCCGGCGATGCGGTACATGAAGGCGGCCATGGATCCTCGGTTGACGGCGTTGGTGGGTTGGTAGTAGAGCTGGCCGTTGATGAGGGTGCCTTTGGTGATGCCGGTGGCGGCGAGCCAGGTGATGGCTGAGTAGAACTGGTTGGTGGGGGTGACG
>WRFP01000037.1 GCA_009778725.1 Propionibacteriaceae bacterium | reverse complement strand
GCAAATCAATGTAGTTGGTGCCGAGCTTTGTCATCGCGTTCTGCGCCGCCTGTCGAGCGCCATCCACGGAATGCCACTTCCGGTTGAACTTCGTCGTAATGAACACTTCCTCCCTTGGCACACCGGACTCCCGAATGCCCTGGCCCACCTCAGTTTCGTTCTCGTAGTTTTCGGCCGTGTCGACCAGCCGGTATCCGAGTTGGAGAGCAGTACGCACGGTCGCCACCCCTTCGTCACCCCTGACTGGCCATGTGCCAAGCCCCATTGCTGGAATGAGGACACCGTTGGAAAGAATGAGATTTGGAACGTTCATGGACCCCACTGTACTGAGACGCGATAGCACCACGAAAGTGCACATCCTGGAGATTGAGACATGACTACGTTATAACCCCGTCATGTCCACGAGACAGTACGGGTGTGTGTGGAGGTCAACTGTGGTGTCGTCAGCCCTGATCAGCGCTCGTCGTGGTGTCATTCTGCACCACCGGTTCGGTGGGGCGAATCACCCACCCGGTCAGGAGCTTGGGGGTGAAGAACGTCGACTTGGGTGGCATGAGGAGTCCCTCGCGGGCGGTCCGGCGGATCTCGTCGATGGAAGTCGGGCGAATCAGGATACCGGCGGTGAACTGACCGTTGGCAACGGTGTTCACCATCTCACTCAGACCGTGCTGATAGGTCACGTCGGCTTGGACCCCCTGGAGAGCAGTCTCCAGCCAGAGCCCATCCAGGTTGCGGATGCCGTCGAAAACGCCAGGTTTGGGCGACATCCATTCGGCCGAACCGTCGGGCCACAGCAGGACCATCCGGCCCGATGTCACCATCTCACCCAAAGTCGCGGCAGTCACGCCCCCAGCAGTACCCGCCGTCAGAGGCGACAAGTCGAAACAAGTTTCCAACCCGGCGCGCAGCGTCTCAGCGGACACCCCGGCGTACAACCGGTGGATCGCCTCGATGGACAGTTGGTCGTCGATGAGCTCGTTGACGAACGTCAACGTCTGCTCGGCCCTGGTATCAGTACGCCCGGTGGCGGCACGCACCTCGTCGCGATACTGCCGTGACACCGAATACCGGTGATGGCCGTCAGCGATCAGGACGTCATCGGCTGCCAGAATCTGCTGGATGGCCGCGATCCGTTCCGGATCGGTGATCCGCTCCAAGGTGTGAGTGACACCTTCGACATCGATCGACCCCATGAATTCTGCAGGGTCCCGCAGGGCCTCGGCCAGCCCGCTGGCAAGGGACAACCCCCACACAGGCGAGGTGTTGGCCGCTGTCGCCCGCATCAACTCCAACCGGTCGGTCGACGCTTTGGGGGTCGTCTGCTCGTGCGGCAGGACCGTCGTCCGGCGGGTCGACGCCGAACCCCCTCCGGCAACCTCCGACCTGTCACCCGTCGGCGCGTCGACGACTTCCAACCCCCCGAGCACTCCCACGATCTCGCGCGGCGTACCCGCAGAGTCAATGAAATTCAACCGATATATCGACAATGTGGCACTATCGTCTGGCGTCAGCGTCCCGTCCGCGATCCACGCGCGCAACACCTCTGCCGCATGTCCGTAATCCTGATTCTCAGGTACGTCGATGTGTGTGATGTTGTACGCACTCAGAGCGTGCAATTGTTCAGTGTCGCGTTCGGACAGGACATCGTACGGCGGCGCGAGCACAGCGGGCAGGTCAATCCCCTGGTCGTATCTCAAAGCCGGGAATGGTTGGAAATCAGGCACGTGATGAGACTATCAGGTGGGCTGACCCCCCGGGGTCGCCTGGTCGGTGGGCGTCGGAGTTGGAGTCCCGGTGGCGGGTAAACACGCCTCGCCGGCCGGGATGTCGATGCTGCTGGGCGGCGAGGCCGCCATCCCCGTGTCGAGCATGAAACCGTTGCCCACAACGATGTCCACCGAGTGGTCGGCCCGGCCGTCGGCCTGGATTTCCGGGTCGTTGAACCACGCGGCAACCAGTTGTACTTCTGGGCTGTCAGTGGCGTTACCCACGATAGAAATGGTCAGTATCTTCGTACTGGAATTGGCGACTGTGCCGACAACGAAACCGCCTTTGCGCAACGCATCCGCGATGCGTCCCGCCAGACCGGTCGAACTGCCGCCATTGTAAACATTGACTGTTACTGCCCCCGTGGTCATCTCCGTCATCGGCATCGTCACGCACGTCGGCGGCGGCGGCCCAGGCGGCGTTGCCATGAAAGACTTGTAGCCCCAGCCGACTCCTGCGGCCAGAATCCCGAGCAGAATGACCAGGGTAATGGGCGTGGACAGCTTCGGTCCCAGTCTCTTGGTGTTCACTCACCCTCCTCGTCTCATTCCCGCATGCCATCGTCGCTGCCATTGTACCCATCAGGGGTCCGTGACGACGCATGCATGCGGCAGAGTCGGGGGAAAAGCAACGATGACTGGCTCAAGAACGGACCAGTCGGCCTACATCCATCTGGTCTACTCGGCCTCTGGGAGAGGCAACTCCAGGATGCGGGCGTGGATGGCGACCCGGCCTTGGAGGGCAGCCCGCAGAGTCCGCTGGAGACCGTCCTCCAGGTAGAGCGAGCCGCGCCACGACACGACATGGGGGAAGAGGTCTCCGAACAGGGTCGAGTCCTCCGCGAGCAGGGTGTGCAGATCGAGGGTGCTTTTTGTCGTGATCAACTGGTCGAGCCGCACCTCATGCGGTTCGATCTTGACCCAATCCTTCACAGCCAGGTTGTGATCAGGGTACGGACGAGTGTCTCCCACGTTCTTGAAAATCACAAGTACGAGCATAGTCCAGGCGCGGGAAAAACCGACTTCAGGTCCCAGCCTGAAGAACTCACAAACAAAACTTCTGTGCCCGGAAGACATCATCGCGAGTTTTTTATTGTCAGCCGTGAGAATTATATAAAAGTTCCATATCAATGGCGTGCTCCCACTCAACGGCGGCAAATACAGTGAGTATAATCGCACAATAGTCCGCTTGAGGTCCCCCCCGAACAAGCTCCCTGACAGCCACCACAGTTGACCGACGTGAGGGTGTGCACCCACTGGCCAGGACGGATGATCTGAACGGAGGCGAAATGGCCCTGTACCGACACACTGCGAACCGCCCACCTGGCGACGAAGGCAAGCCTGCCGAGGAGCCAGATGCCCAGGCCGATCCCACACCAGACCCTGACGCGACCGCGGAGCCAACAGGTGTCGTTGATTCTGTGGATATTGCCGCATCGTCCGATAATCCTCGGGTGGGGGATGCGGCCGCCGATCGGGGAGCCAGCCAAGACACAATGGAACAGGTTTCTTCGGACAGTACGCGGGCAGTCGTCGATTTAACGGACAATGCTGATCAACCCGCAGAAGCACAGGCGTCTCCTGACGTCATGCCAGATGCTGATTCGGTGATGGCCCCAGCAGTTGAACCATTCTCGACTTCGACGCCGGAGCCAGACGGCTCACGCTCAGCGGATGTTGTTCCGCTGTCGGAAGTTCTCCTGGCGACGCACCTTGAGATCGTTGGGCACGCCGACGCGATGAAACAAGTTTCTGATTCGGCACCGATCACGTCTACTGAGCCATCCACACTCGCTGTGACAAGTGCAGACGCCAAGCAACCCCGTGACGAAGGCCAACCAGCCGACCCGAACCATCCTGTAGATAAGCCACAAGCTCCAGTTGCTGACCAGTCCTCCGATCCAGATCTGGCCGCCGACAGCCAGAAGTCTGCTGACGGAGATTCCCGCGACGCTGCGACACAGTCTGCTGACGACGATTCCTGCGACGCCGCGACACAGTCTGCAGCCCCAGACCACAGTGATACCGGGGCCACACCTGCCGACGCCGGCCAACCTGCTGCGGTGGTACCCGACACGATCACCAAACCTCCGGTCAAGCGTCCGGCCATACTCAGGCGTATCGAAGCCGCCAGGCGAGCCGAGGCCATGAAACGTGCCGCCGCAGCCAAGGCGGCCGAGATCGCCCAAGAAGCTGGCGCAGCCAAAGCTCCCGAGGTAGCATACCTGGCATCGTCCGACCAGCAGCCAGACGTGGTCGAGTCTGCTGCCGTTGAGCAGCCGGCAGAGGGCACCGGACCAGATTTCATCGCCCCTCACGGCAGTACGGCCCAGGTGCCCGACATCGTCGTACCCCGGAATCACCTGGTGACCGGCCTGGGAGATTCGTCAACCGAGGACCGAACCGCCGACGACTCGACCGCCAAGCCTCCAACCAGTGCAGTGACGGATTCAGAGGGCGCCTCCCCGGTAACACCACCGTCGGTGACAGCAACCCTTGTTAGCCCGGTGGTTGCCGGGCCCGATGTCGTCCCTCCTCCTCCCGACCGCAAGAGGACCAAAGCTGGCATCCTGGTGACGCTGGTCTCCATCGTGGTGGTGTTGGTGACGCTGACTGGGATCGGCGGCGTGGGTGTTGCGTTCTTCGGCAGTCATGCCAAGCCTGGCGCGCAACTGGCCGGATTCGACATCACCGGATTTTCGCAGGCCCAAGTCCGCGACGTCGCCCAGACTCTGATCAACAACTACAAGGCCACTCTGGAGTTGGATGGGCATCAGGCGGTGGCGACCGCGAAGGACCTGGGCGTCACCTTCGACCTCGACAAGACTGTCAGCAGTGCCATGGGCGCTGGCAGTACGCACGAGGTCGCTGCCCAGTACAGCCCGTTCACAACCAAGAATGTGCCGTTGGTGATGTCGGTCGATCACAAGAAACTCCAGGACCTGCTCGACAACACCTTCGTGGCCCAGGACCAGAAGTCGGTCCCGGCGAGCGTCACCTATGATGCGGATCAGCAGAAGTTCGTGGCCGTACCCGGGAGGGCAGGGCTCCAGGCCGACGAGCCGCAGGTGGCCCAGGAACTCGCCTATGGTCAGGGGATTGAGTCACCGCTACAGGTGGCGACGAAGCAGGAGCCTCCCCAGGTTGCGGACACCGCTGCCCAGACTGCCGCGGACACCGCGAATCAGCGCTTGGCCGCTCCGTACGTCCTGACTGCGGGGAGCAAGACCTACACCATCCCGGCGTCGACGATTGCCGGGTGGACGGTCTTCACCCCGGACCCGGCAACCGGCGCCCTCAAGGTTGGCGTCGACTCTGAGCAGGTCACGGCCGATCTGCCCGACTTGCTGTCGGAGAATCTGACGACGGCCATGACTCCCCAGCAGACGCTGCTGCGTCCCGATGGCGAAGTCTTGGGAACCCAGCAGAACGGCGCAGCGGGAACGAGTCTGGCCGATCCTGACGGCGTCTTTTCTGCGGTCTCGGACGCGCTGACCGCAGGCACTGGACTCACGTTGTCGGTGGACACAGTCACACAGCCGCCCACCAGCGAAAACGTCCCGATGGACGACAAGTATCTAGTTCCCAATGGTGAGCAATGGGTCGAGGTCAATCTCACCAACTTCACGGTCACCCGGTGGGAGGGCACGACAGCCGTCAGCACATGGAGTGTTGTCATCGGCCTGCCCGGCACTCCGACCCACCCCGGGATTTTCCACGTCTGGCTGAAGGTGGCCCTCCAGGACATGTCCGGGCCGGGATATCTGGCCAAGAACGTTCCCTGGATCGCGTACTTCGACGGGGATATCGCCATCCACGGCAACTATTGGGTCTCCTCGTTCGGACACGCAGCCTCACACGGTTGCGTCGGTTTGCCTCCCGATCTGGCCAAGACCATGTACGACTGGATCGACACCGGAACCCTGGTTGTTGTTCACAACTGATGGGTTGAAGCTCCTAGAGTCGTCAAGTGGTGACTTGCAGGTCTGCGATGGCGGCGTCGACATCCGGTTTATATTGCATGGCGTTGTTCGGGATCGACGCGTAGAAGATTGAGGAAGACATCGCCGAAGTCTTCACGATGATGACGATCGCCAACTCAGATGTGGTCTGCAGGTGGGGAATGGAGAACGACAAATTGGTTTCTGTGATCCAGCCGTCGTAGCCGTCGAGTGTGTACGCCTCGGAACGCTGGGTGTCGGCTGTCACCTTGGTGTTGCCGTAGAAGGTTCCAAAGATGCATTGGTTGACGATCTGTGACCCTTCCTGCGGGTCGTAGAATCCGTCGCCGGCGTACAACTCGCCGACCATGACGGATGCGACCCACGACGCACCCAAGCCGTCGTAATTCTCCTGGATCGGAATCACTTGTTCGGCGACGTCGCGTCCGAAGGGGATACGCGTGTCAGTGATGTCGACCGGTCCCCACGGGTTTGCCAGTTGCGGGTACGACAGAGCCCCTCCGTACACCCGCCCATCGTTGGGATGGTCTGCACGATCGTTGGTGTTGGTGTCCTTCGGGCACACCTGTGTGGTCGGGTTGCCGACCGGATTGTTGGGATTGTCGCCCCCCGATCCAGTGAAAACCCGTGTGACAAGGAAATAAGCAATGAGCGCCAAGACCAGGACCCCGACAACGATCGTCACGACCATGGCGACTGGCTTCTTCGTCTTCGCCTTCGGCATGGATTGATATTGTGAGTACGCCCCTGATGCTGCCGTGGACCCTATGGGCATCGGGGACGAGGGAACCGATTCTCCCGAGACGGACGCGGATGGCGAAGAACTGTACGATCCCCAGGGTTGGGCCGCAGGCGGAGCGCCATATTGCGAAGGCGGCCCCGGCAAAGGAGTGGGAGAAAGGACCTCTGACCAGGAACTACCGTCCCAGTAACGGAACATGCCAGATTGTCCACCCGGATCGGGATACCATCCTTGTTGAGCCATCATGGCTCCTTTCCAACTGACCGGACGACACAGTGAAGGATTCACTGACGTTCAAAGGGCGGTGCACGGAAAATCAGTGATTCCTCAAGGCAGTTTCTATTATGACTCAGTGCTCTGACATTTCTCTAAGAATCCATCTCCGAGGTGATGCTAACTAACTGGTACGTTGTCTCAACACCGTTGTCAGGTTGGAGCGCAGCAGCCATGCCGCACCCAGGGGCATGAGGGCGACCACCAGCAGACAGGTCCGGATCACGGAGTCGACACCGGCGACGTATTCCAGCTAGTCGGCGCCCATCAGGGCACAGAACAGCGCGTGCCAGGCGAACGTGGCCAGCGTGGCGGTCGCCACAACGATAGCTTGCTCAGCCAGGAACAGCATGGCGACGGGAGCGCGGGGGCTTCCCACGATCAGATAGACGGCGTGTTCCGGGCGTCGGCTGCGCGCCGCGAACACGAAGAACACTGCCAAGATCAGGCCTGCCACGACCCATCCGTACTGGGTTGTGCGATGGGTCCAGAGACTATCGGGGTCTGTCAGAGGCCCATTGGCGTCGAGGATCGCCACGTTGAGTCCCTTGATGCCTGTGAAGTACTGTTGCACCAGCGTCATGCCTTGTGAGAACGCACCAACACCGAACTGCACGTAGCAGGCGCTGACTGTTCCGGTGGGCGCCACCTGAGAGAGAACAGTACGCCCCAGGGTCTGGTCGCGCTGGTCCAGGGGCTGGATGCTCGCGACACTGAAGACCGATCCCCCGATGGAGAGGACACCCCCGGGTACGCTGCCCAATTCTTGGGCGATCTGGCTGGGGATGACCAATCCGGCCGGATTCTGCGCGCTGGGATGGCCGGTCAGAGTGCCGACAAGATCTCCGGTGGAGTCAGCCATGGTGAACGCCAGACCGGGGCTGGTTGCTGCGTACACCTTGTGAACATTGTCGATGCCACCGGCTGCCACGATCCCAGCTTGGTTGTCGAGGCCGGCGCATGACCGTGCCGTGATCGGCGTTGTGGGATCACCGGTGATCTTGATCGTGGTCGCCCCTGCCGCGATAGCCGCTGCGGTCGCCGAGTCGATGTTGTGGGAGGTGATCGACTCGACAAGTGCCAAGGCCATGCAGACCAGGAACATGACCAGCGCCAGGAGAGAGAATCTGGCCGGACGCGCAGCAGTGTTGCGCCAGGCTTCGGCCATTAAAACGTCGGCTTTCCATCCTGGTCCGGGATCGATGTTCCTCAGGCCCGTGTCTGCCTCGTGGGCCTTGTCTTCAGCCCTGACCGTACTCAATCTTCTAGCCATGGGTTGCCTCGTCGGTCTGGGTGGGCCGGTGATGTGACAATGGTGTGGTCTTCGATGCTGCCGTTTTTGATCGTGAAAACCTCATCGCACTGAGCGGCCACGGACATGTCGTGGGTGGCGATAACAACCATCTGGCCGTCTTCAGCGCAGGTACGGATCGCATCGGTCACCGATGCACTGTTGGCGGCGTCGAGTTGTCCGGTGGGCTCGTCGGCCAAGATGATCAGCCGGTTGGACGCCATGGCCCGCGCGATGGTCATGCGCTGGAGTTCGCCTCCCGACAGTTCGGTGGCCCGGGCCTCACGCCGATCAGTCAGCCCAACTCGCGCCAGAGCTTCGATGGCGATCTGCCGGGCCTGGCCGGTGGGGATCCCTTGAGCCCACAGCCCCAGGGCCACATTGTCCACAGCCGACCGGGCTTCCAGGCAGGCCACGTTTTGCAGGACCCAGGCGAATGCGACGCTGCGTACGGCTTCCGCACTGCCGTGCAACGCCCAGGTGTCCACACCGTCGAGGACCACGCGGCCCGTACTGGGTCGCATGAGCAGGCCGATCAGAGACAACAAGGTGGACTTGCCGGAGCCGCTCGGACCCATGAACGCGTACATCCGGCCACCTTCGAGCCGGACGTCGATTCCCGACAGGACTTCGGTGGCACCACCGGGATAGCGGTACCCAAGATCCTCGACGACCAGGGTACTCACGAGCCCGGACATTCCGTCAAGTGAAGCGGCCCGGGGTTGGACACCACGGATGTCACCGAGTCTGGGAGCGTCACTTCGGTTTGGCCCGGCAGTCCGCCACCGGGTTGGACCGTGATTGGAGTGAATTTCCCTGAGGAGTCGAGCGTGAACACACAGAACTTGCCATTTGCCCCAGTAACAATGGACGATGCTGGCACCATTGAGTACGTCTGTGGTGTCGTCAGTTGGGTTTGACCAGTGAAACTGGTGGGCCGATCTGGCAGGGTCGATGCCACCGCAGCCAGATTAGTCGGATCGCTCAGCGTGAACCCCGCCTCAAGCGGTACCTGCTGCCCGTTGCTCAGCAGCAACACGTACCCGTCCGAACTGGCGGGCAAACTGCGTGAAGAAGCCGACAATGTGAATGGTTGCAGGGTCGGTGAACTTGTCACAATCTCTTGGCCCTGTGCCGGTGCCGGAGTCCCCACTGTCATGTCGATAGTGTCCACCACCAGGCTAGATACTGGAAGGTAGACGACCAGGGAGGGATCGAAAACACCGTCGGCGGACGCTGCTGATAATCCAAGGATTTTCGTCTGAAAGGTGCTGACCGCCCTGCCAAGGGTTGCGTCAAACGTGGAGCCTGAGCCCGTGGGACTGATCCCCAATCCAGCCAGGGCATCACGCAGCATCGCGACATCGGCTCCCTGCGCTCCCGTACCCAATGGCCTATAGAACGGTGTAGCTGACGCCAACGCCACCCGTGTCAAGCCATCGATGTGCGCCACAACAGCCCCCGACGAAACGGTGTCGCCGAGGTGAATGTCGATCTGAGTCACCAACCCCGACCAGGCAGGCGCAACCATCTGCGGCCCCGGTGTCCAGGTCAAAGACGCCTTCACCGCCAGAGGATTGTTGTCCGTGGTCGTACTGACCGGCAAGGTGATCGGTGTCGGAACCGCGTCGACCGGTTTGTACACGCTCGGTGCCACCACAGCGACGATGACGAGCGCTACCACGGGAACAATAATCGCGACGATCAACGTTCCAAACCATAGGCCCAATCGATGCCCCATCTAGGAACCACCAAGGGGATTCGGATTGATCGACTGTAGATACAACTGATATTGAGTATCACAAGCACTGACACCCGCTTGTTGTGTTGGTGTCAGTTGAGTGTAAATATCGAGATCATTGACCAACGCGAATATCGTGGCGTCACTACTGTCCGCTGGAATGTTCTGGCCAGCCGCAGTCACACACTGAACGAATGCCGTTCGTTGCTGAGTCAATGCTGAGCCCGTCAAGGCCCACGGCCGATTCAGTTTCCACCAGTCCTCGACTTGCGCAGAATACATCGCCTCGCAGATGGAGAGGTCGTGATTCATGGCAGACATGGAGTCTACGTCGCCAGTGGTGCTTGATGTCGATGCAGAATCGCCGATGGCAAGCCCTGATGACGGATTGGAAGAGTCACCAGACGCTGATGGGCTATCAGAGATTGAGCCCGCGTCAGCCGGGGAATCCGTCATTGGACCGCTTAACGACACTGACGAGTCACCTTCTACCGTGCCCGAATTCACGCTGAAGCCCAACAATTGCGGCATGCTGGTCATCGGTGCGACAACGCTCACCCGATACATGGGCCACTTGGCTTCCGCGCAGGATGCTGTCGCCTCCATTGCGCTCTGATAGTCAGCAAAAGTGATGGTGGATTTCGCAAGAATTGCGTTCTGGAACTCACTCGAAGGCGGGTACGCGTCACCCAACTCTCGTTTGAGTTTCACGACTGTTGAAGCCGAATTCTGAGTGTCAGTTGCAGCCGTACTAGGAGTTGGGCTTGGCGAAGGAGTGCCTGAAGATGTACATCCAGCTTCTCCTCCGACAAGCAGTAACAGCGCCACCACCATGATCACGTGGCGACCGGCTCTGGGCCGTACTGATCCTCTTGCGACTGGATGATAAAAACGAGACTCTATACTTTGTTGACGCCGAATCATTGTCCACCATACTCCCGGCTTTTGTCGTTAGTCCATGACCGACTGACAGTCAGATATCAGCATTATATCCCCGAGGGGAATCGCCACTATGGTGTGTCGTAGTTGGGGATGAAGGAGTCGACGACGAAGGCGTCGAAGGGGGTTCGTTTGGCTTGGGTGTCGGTTAGGCCGAAGTAGGTTTGGATGTTGCCGCGTACTTGTTCCCAGATGTTGGAGTTCCAGGTGGGGTCGATGATCTGCCAGGTGCCGCCGAGCTGGGCTTTGATCCACTCGTGGCCCTGGCCGGAGTTGTCGGCGTAGCCGGTGACTGTCACGCTGACAAGGCCGGATGCGTCGGCTAGGGCTTTGAAGGCGGAGGCGTACGAGGAACAGACTCCGGTGCCGTCGATCAGGACTCCTTCGGCGTCCCAGGAGTTGGGGAAGCGGTTGATATAGTCCTGGACGGTGTGATTGCTGGTTGAGGCGAAGTCGGCGGCGGCGGTGTCGTAGACCGCAGTGGTGGCCAGATATTTGTTGATGGCCAGGGCCTTGTCGCGGTCGCTCATGCCGGGGGTGATGATGGCGGCGGTGACCTGGTCCACCTTGTCCTTGATGCGCGCGGCGGAGGCGGCACGCGCGTCGGGGCTCATCTCGTAGTTGACGTAAAGCACGTCGTTCAGGATGCCGATGGTTGGCGCCATGTCGGTGATGTAGGGGTTCTGGAGGAAAGCCTCATTGGCCGCGTCGTAGATGAGAGGGGAATTGGGATCGGCGATGTATTGACTCATGTCGATGGCTTCATTGCCTGCGAACACGTTAGCGGCGATGTATTTCACCATGTCAGAGGTGCCATTCCAGGTGTACGGCGAGTCAGGTGCTGTTGTCGAGGGGGTACGGCCGACGGAGTACGAGATGACGTCGGACGATGCCATGATGTTGAGGTCCTCCATCGGGCCGTACGAGGTCAACTCGCGCAAGCCCAGTTGGCTGCCCATGGCGCGGACCTGGGTCTTCGATGCCGCGTCGGCGCCGGTGACCGAACCGGTGAGCAGGGTGTTGTCGACCGCGTACGTCAGTGTCACTGTGCTGCCGGTGATGTAGGTGGTCAACGATGTGGGGGTGACATTGAACAGATTGACCCGGCAGTCGCCCATCACCACAGGGTACGTCGTAGGTAGGAACAAACTAGGGTTTGTGTCGGGGGTCATTGCCGCCAGTTGGCTGGTGGCCGTGGTGACGGGGGTGTTGACGACGAGGTCGTGCCCATTCTGTTCGGCGGGCAAAGTCGTATTGCCGTCATAATCGACGGCGACGACCGCATAACTGGGATACAGCAAGCTCGCATGATAATTGTCCCGATCATCCTGGGTGGTTCCGTGAGCAGAGGACACATCATCGGAAGTACAAGGCCCTCCGCCGGGGTCGAGCGCCTGGAAGCCGGTGTTGTACGTCTGCACGTCGGCACCGTTTTGGCGGGCATTCTGGTACGTCATGTCCTGGCTGGATGCCAGCCAACTGGTCGCGTCGCCCACAGCCGTACCGATGATTTCCAAAGACGTGTCGGTGTTCGGGGCAACAGGGTTTCGCTTCAGAATGTAGTAGCCGACCGCCCCGTCGATGCTTGTCCACGAGAACTGCGGAATGCCCTGGTCGGTGACGGCCATGGTGAATTGGGGCGTCGCGAGTTCACCGGCGACCGGGGTCACGGTGAAGATGTGGACCCGAGGATGGTCCAGCGCACCGCCGAAGAAGCCCTTCCATTCGACGATATAGTACGTTCCCGACGGCCAGGCGTTCTGGTTCCCGAGGGTCAGGTTGGCGACGGAACTGGGCAGGTTGGAAGACACGGTGGCCTGCTCCTGGGCCGGGGAGAAGATGCCCTTGACACCAGTGATGGTCAGTTTCCCCGTCGTGTCGACGGCGGTGTACGCGTAGGTCAGCGCCGGGTCGGTGAAAACATCCACGGTCCCGTCCCACTGGTTGCCCTGCTCGGGCCCATAGGCGGTCGTCGTCATCGGCAGCGAGATCGTCCACGATTGATCGGCCGACAGCGTCTTCTGCTCGACGATGTCGTACCCGTACTGGGTTCGATGCCAGCCCAGGCGAGGTACGAAGATGACCACGGTCACGGCCACGGCGATCGCGACGATGATGACCAGTGGGGCCACCAGCCATCCGCGCCGCCGCTTGGAATGGCGGGCCGGACGACCGGTTGGCGCGGCCCACTGCGAGTGAACCGGCGAGTCCGTCATCGAAGATTGGGACACCCACGACGGTTGTTGCGACGCCCACGCCGAGGGTTGCGGCCCCCACGCCGGCGGAGGTGAGGGTGTCCAGGGGGGCGGTTGCTGGGTGTCCAGGATGTCGGAAGCAGTCGGCAGATGCGCTGTGTCAGGGGAAAATGGCCAGGTGGGTGTGGTTGGGGTATCGGTGTCCGGGGTGCTCACATTTGAAAAAGCACTGTCATCGGGCGGTGGGCCAGGCGAGGATGGTGGTGGTGAACCGCCGCCTGGATATGGCGGAGGCAGTTCTGACACGATAGCTCCTCGTTCGAAATGGCCGGGAACCCACAACCCACGTCAGCAGGCTCCTAGTCGGCCAAGTTTACCATCGGCTCCTCCGCCCGGCAGATGTGTGGTAAGGCAGTACGGCAGTCCTCCCCGCGGGTCCACTGCGCAGGAGCCGTGAATCGGTGGACTCAGGTCAGGCCTGAATCCACCGATCGCTTGCGTCGCGAGCGGCACTAGATGGGTGCTCTGGGCACAGCGACAACGCGAAGGCAGACTGGACGTCTGTTGAGCGGGGGCGATGGGGCCAGGGCGCCCATCTAGGGACGCGCAGCAGCAATGGATCGGTGGATTCAGGTCAAGGACAACAAAGATTCCGATGCTTTCAGGTGGACCATGTCAGCGCTTTGTCTCCAGAGTTTTTTGGCCGCGTCGAGGTCGTAGGTGGCGTCTGAGGAGGGGTAGGACGGCCCCAGGTAGTAGACATATTTCCCCGTGACACCCTGGTAGCGTGGTTGGGTGACCAGACCGGCCAGGGTCTTGGCTGAGCGAACAGACGTGCTGCGTTGTCTCAGGGCGAGGGCGGTGACGTCGAGTCCGGCTTGCACGATGCGGCGCAGGATCTTATTTCGGGGGTACGGCCAAATGTTCGTGTCGGTCATCATGCCCGGGTTGAAGGCGTTGACAGTGATATGGGTGGAGGTTTGCGCGTCCAGTCGTCGAGCCATCTCGTACGCGCCCAGGATGACGCACGTCTTTGCCACCGCGTAATGCTGCATCTCAGGTCCACCGGGGGCGGGGTGGGCCACGGCGTACGCGTCGGTGAAGGTCGTTTGACGGTGTGAGAATTTGGTCCGATGGACGTCGCTGCTGACGTAGAGGACGCGTCCGTGGTCGACCATCTGGCCCAGCAACAGATTGACCAACAGGTAATGTCCGAGATGGCACACTCCGAAGGTGGCCTCGTAACCCTCCTGTGTGTATTCCAGCTTCTTGCCCAAGTTGAACCCGGCGTTGCACACAATAGAGTACAAAGGTGGATAGTTCTCCCCCTGGTAGGCGGCGCAGAAGCTGCGGATGGATGTGAGGCTGGCCAGGTCCAGGATCAACCAGTAGACATTGGCGTTGCCTGTTTCTTGTCGTAGGCGGTTGACGGCGGACTCTGCCCTTTGCTGATTCCGACAAGCCAGTACGACGGTGTAGTCCGTACTGCTTGAGGCGATGTCTTTGGCGCATGCATAACCCAGACCCGAATTCCCGCCAGTGATGATCACCGTTGCCTTGTCCATGAGTGCCCTCCCCCTGCTGTTGTGACAAGCATGCCACACTCTAGTTGATTCGGGTAGAAACATGGACGCTCACGAATCGTGAGTCACACTCCTCGGGATGGCTGGTGGCGGGAATTCCCGGTGTCGCCCGTACTGCTCCTACCGCTGTCCCAGGGTGTTGGCGTCGATGACGTAGCGGTACCGTACCTGCGAGCGAACGACCTTGTCATAGGCGTCTGTGATCTGGTCGCCGGTGATGGTTTCGATGCGCGGGCGCACCTGGTGTTCGGCGCAGAAGTCGAGCATCTCCTGGGTTTCGAGGCAGCCGCCGATGAGCGAACCTTGGAGGGTGCGCAGCGGGCTGAGGGCTCTCACGTGGATGTCGACGGCCTCGGCGGGCATCCCCACATTGACCAGAACACCGGTCTTGTTGAGGCAATTGATATAGCTGGTGTAGTCGTCGGTCGAGGACACTGTGGAAAGGATCATGTCGAATTGGTTGGCCAGGTGTTTGAACGTGCCTGCCTCTGCCGTGGCGTAGTAGGCGTTGGCTCCCAGCGCCAGCCCGTCGGCCTGCTTCGACATCGTGTGGGAGATGATCGACACGTCGGCGCCCAGGGCTGCTGCGATCTGGACGCCCACGTGACCCAAGCCGCCCAGCCCCACGATGGCAACCTTCATGCCTGGTTGGACCCAGCGCTTCAGGGGAGAGTACGTCGTGATCCCCGCGCAGAGCAGCGGCGCACCCTCGTCCAGCGCGATGGAATCGGGGATGGAGAACACAAAATGTTCCTGGACCGTGATGGCCTGTGAATACCCGCCCTGCGTGGTCTGCCCCCACTGGTCGCGGGAGTTGTAGGTGAAGATGGCATGGTCACAGAACTGCTCGAGCCCCTGGGCGCAAAACTCGCACTCACCGCAGGAATCGACCATGCAACCGACGCCCACCCGGTCGCCGGGTTTGCACGCAGTCACCTGAGCGCCGACCGCCCGTACTGTTCCTGTGATCTCATGGCCGACAACCAACGGATAATGTCCGCGACCCCATTCCCCGCGCGCGGTGTGGATATCCGAATGACAGACCCCACAATAGGCAATGTCGATCAAGACATCTTTGGGTCCGGGCTCGCGCCGCTCGATCTGGGTCGGGCTGCACGGGCTGGTTGACGAGACAAAACCGTACGCATGGGTCAGCATGACAACTCCTCTTTTGTGATCGCCGCTTCCGGCGTGATTTCATTCTGCCACGATTTTCTCGGCGGCTACTGCTCGAGATGCTGGCGGATTCCCTCGCGTACTTTCATGAATTCATCGTCGATCTCACGAGCGGGATGGACGATGACAGTACGGCGTTTGGGCCCGTGCCAGAGCATGATCTTGGCGGTTTTTCGCGAAACTGTGACGTCGGTCACGTCGATCCAGGAGCCGTAAAACTCCCCCGACGGGCTCTCGATCGTGTACCCCTCGTCGTCGAAAGTCACCCAGACCCGTTGCTTACGCCTAGCGACAATGGTCATGGTAAGCAGGATCAGCCCCAGGATTGCCACAACGCATCCCGACACCCTCAAACTCATGGAATCGTGGACGGTGAACGAGGCGCCGATCATGCCCAGGCCGACCACCAGCAGGGCGACAGCCACCCACGTGCCACCGGGAATCCGGGGTTTGAGAAGGTACGTGACCATGGACACTCGCATTCGTCTGACGGTTTTCAGACTAGCCCATCGAGTCTGTCGCGTCAGGAAAACACACGAGTACGGTGTGGTTTGCGTGGGGCCGGTCGTCAGGCATCCGCTATCATGGCGGGCAGTCAGGAGGCCCGATGACGATGTGGGATACCGCCATGGACAAAGCGCTAGATGCTGCCCGTCAGGCTGGACTGCATGCCGACGTACCGATCGGCGCTGTGGTACTGAATGCACAAGGGGAGGTCATCGCTGAAGCCGGAAACGAACGAGAATTGTCCCATGACCCGACCGCGCACGCAGAGGTGCTGGCCCTCAGACGCGCGGCTCAGCAACTAGGCTCCTGGCGTCTGGACGGCTGTACATTGGTCGTCACCCTAGAACCCTGCGCGATGTGCGCCGGCGCCGCCGTGGCAGCAAGAATTGCCCGTGTCGTCTTCGGCGCCCTCGACCCTAAAGCCGGCGCCGTCGCCTCCCTCTTCGATGTTGTCCGCGACCCCCGTCTCAACCATCGCCTGGAGGTCACCAGCGGCGTACGGGCCAAAGAATGCGCCACCCTCATCCAAGAGTTCTTTGATACACTTTCTGGCGGTGACGTGTCCGAGTGGCCGATGGAGCCCGCCTCGAAAGCGGGTGTGGGGCAACCCACCGAGGGTTCAAATCCCTCCGTCACCGCCAAT
>WRFP01000036.1 GCA_009778725.1 Propionibacteriaceae bacterium | reverse complement strand
TGGGGATGACGGTGGGCTCGCCGCCCTCTAGGACGGCGACGCATGAATTGGTGGTGCCGAGGTCGATGCCGACTGCACGGGCCATGATTCCTCCATATGAGATAGTCTGCGCACCCCTGTGGTGCGCATGAAGTTGAGTCTAATACGCTCAAGTACGATCAGTCAAAACGAAGTTGAGTGCCGTACGCTCAAGCCTGATGAAGGGCTCCGTACTGCCGGCCCATGATGTGACTCACAAAGTAATGAGAAAAAAACCTCCATCGCTGAGAATCTCCGGTACCCTAAGATGCGGTATCTACTAGTACCCTTCGAAACATAATCCAGGCATTTGCGGTGTCTTCCGTGAGAAAGGATAAAGAATGTCGCGCATCCGATCCTCCCAATTTCAAGCCAAGGTGATGAGTGCGGCCGATGCCGCCACGTTCATCCACAATGGAGACAATGTCGGCGCTTCCGGCTTCACCGGGGCCGGTTATCCCAAGGTTCTGCCCGGCGCACTGGCCGACCGGATCAACGAGGCCCATGCCCGCGGCGAGGAATTCAGTGTCGGTCTGCTCACCGGAGCCTCGACGGCGCCCGAGTTCGACGGCGTCCTCGCGGAGACGGGCGGAGTCAGCTACCGCATGCCTTATCAGTCAGATCCGTCCATGCGCAAGGCCATCGACCAAGGAATCACCGGCTACAACGACATCCACCTGTCCCATTCAGGCCCTCAGGTACGCCACGGGTTCCAGGGCAATCTGGACGTCGCCGTCATCGAGGTGACTGCTATCACCGAAGACGGCGAACTGGTGCCGTCCAGCTCGGTGGGAAACAATAATGTTTTCCTGGAGTGCGCCGACCGGGTGATTCTCGAAGTCAACACCTGGCAGTCTGAGGACCTGGAGGGGATGCACGACATCTTCTACTCTCCGATGATGCCCCCGAACAAGGTTCCGATTCCGATCCTCCACCCCGGTGACCGCATCGGCGAGCCCAACCTCAGAGTCGATCCCGACAAGGTTGTGGCTGTCGTGGAGACCCATGACGCCGACCGCAACACCCCGTTCAAGCCGCTCGACGAGGATTCCAAGGCCATCGCCGGTCACTTCCTCGACTTCTTGATGAACGAGGTCAAGCAGGGACGCATCCCGAAGAACCTGCTGCCGCTGCAGTCCGGTGTGGGCAACATCGCCAACGCCGTGCTGGCCGGGCTGCTCGATTCCGATCTGGAAGACATCGTCTCGCTGACCGAGGTCATCCAGGACGGCATGGTCGACCTGATCGATTCCGGCAAGCTGTCGGTGGTCTCCGGGACCGCCTTCTCACTGTCCCCGGAGTACGCCGAGAAGATGAACGACAACGCGGCTTTCTATCGCAAGTACATTGTCCTGCGCCCTCAGGAAATCTCGAACAACCCCGAGGTCATCCGTCGCTTGGGCGCGATCTCGTGTAATGGTCTGATCGAAGCCGACATCTACGGCAACGTCAACTCCACGCACATCATGGGCTCCAAGATGCAGAACGGCATCGGCGGTTCGGGTGACTTCACGCGCAACGCCTTCATCTCCTCCTTCGTCACCCCGTCGGTGGCCAAGGGTGGGGACATCTCCTGCATCGTGCCGATGGTCAGCCATCACGACCACACCGAGCATGATGTTATGGTCGTCATCACCGAGCAGGGTGTGGCCGATTTGCGCCGTCTACCACCTCGCCAGCGTTCTCGCCTGATCATCGAGAAGTGCGCCCATCCGGACTATCGCGACCAGTTGTTGGATTACGTCGAGCGCGCGGAGAAGACCTCCAGCTTGCACACCCCGCACGATCTGCGCGAGGCCCTGAGCTGGCATGTGCGCTTCCTTGAGACAGGCACGATGAAAGCCTGATGGCAGACCTCGTTCCTCCGGTCAACCCGGTGAGGCCCCAGGACAATCCTGACGCCTCACCGGTTTCTGGCTTTGACAAGTGGAGACGCAGGCGCCAGTCGCTGGCCGTGCCACAGCCGGTCGAGCTGTTGGCGGCCCGAGAGGTCGCCACCGAGATCGCGACCCTACCTCCGATCAAACCTGAGGTTGTCGCCACCTACCCACGCAGTACGCACACGGGGGAGCCGCGGCGTCCGGGGATTCTCCTGATCGCCGTGGCGATGTGCTGGCTGTCGGTTCCGGTCACCGTCACCGCCTTCGCGAGGTGGTGGTGGCAGGTCGCCAACATCGTCGATTTTCATGCCAGCGCCAGGTTGCTGACGTGGACCCATCCCGACCCGGTGTCCGCCTGGGCCATCGTGTGGGTCATGGTGGTGGGCCTGATCACCCTGCTGATGGTCGTCGCCGCCGGTGTCGCGGCGTTCAACAGCTGGGCCGGCCACTCCTGGATCCGCCTGGGCTCACTGGTCTGCCTGGCCGTCACTGCCTTGTCGTTCCTGCTGTCCTGGTGGTTCTCGGTGGCTATGATTCCGCTGGCCATCGGTGCCGGTCTGCTCTGGCTGCCTGGGGTCAAGACCTTCATGACGGCGATGCGTGACTTCCATTCGCCTCAGCCGATTCGCTTTCCGACAACGGGAATCGTGTACGGCTCCCAGCCCTTGATCGGCCGGCGCGAGGAATTCTCTACCCTGTGATCCCATGATAGGCTCGCCGGTATCCTGAGCATCCAACCAGACTGCACGCACGAATGTGCTGTTTGCCGGATTCGGCCCAAATCTGGGAATAGAACCCCGGGTTCAGGAGTTGAACCTCGTAACACTTCTGGTAACGACCCCGTGAAGAACCCTCCCCCCGAAACACTGAAATCGGGCTGGTCCTTCGCGGGGTTTCGACTCGGAAGAGCAGTCGCTCATGTCGTACCGTGTCGGAACCCAGGCTGATCAAGGAGCATAATAATTAATGCAGTTTGGAGTTTATTCGGTTGCGGATGTCACGCGCGATCCTGTGACAGGCATCATTCCGAGTGAGGCGGAGCGGATTGACGCGGTTTCCCGCATCGCCCGGATGACCGAAGAGGTGGGTTTGGATGTCTTCGCCATCGGCGAGCGCCACCACACTCACCATGTTTCTTCCTCTCCCACGCTGTTACTGGCCACCATCGCCGCGCACACCCACAAGATCTGCTTGTCAACAGCAGTCACCATCATCACGACCAACGATCCTGTCCGGCTGGCGGAGGAATATTCCACGTTGCAGCACCTCTGCCAGGGTCGCCTCGATGTCGTGCTCGGTCCACCCGAGGCCTTCCGCGGCCATCACCACCCAGAAGGCAGCAACCCGCTGTGCGTGGCCCTGGGCCTGGAGAACTACAATTTGCTCTACCGTCTGTGGCGCGAAGAACAGCTCGATTGGGAAGGCGAATTTCGTGCCCCGCTGGTGGATTGCACCACCAGTCCACGACCCCTGGACGGGGTGCCCCCCTATATCTGGCACAGTACGGTGCACCGCCCGGTGATCGCCGACGAAGCTGCGTCCTACGGTGACGGGCTGTTCCTCAACACGTTGGCCATGACCCCGCAAGAGGCCGCCGATTTGATCGGCCATTACCGCAGTGGCTTCGAAGATTACGGTTCTGGCACTGCGGCAGAGGGGATCGTCGGGCTGGGCGGAGAAGTCTTCCTGGCCGAGAATTCCCAGGATGCCCGTGCAGCCTTCCGCCCGTACTTCAACGCCTCGGCGGCCCACCAGCAGGGGATGAGCCTGGAAGACGCCCTCTCGACCACGGCCCTGGCGGTCGGCTCTCCCCAGGAAGTGATCGAAAGGATGCTCGAACTGCAGGAGATCTACGGTGACTACCAGCGCCAGTTGTTCTGGATCGACCGGGCAGGATTGCCCGTGTCAGCGGTCATGAACCAGTTGGAACTCCTCGCAGGCGAAGTCGTGCCGGTGCTGCGCCAAGAATTCGAGTCGCGCCGCCAACCGGGGACTCCAAGCCAGCCTCCCAGCCACGCTGATCTGGTTCAGCAGGGCCTCGTCAAGGTCTGCTGAACCAACGCCAGGCACTCTTACTTGGACTTGGCGCCCAAAACAGTACGGATGTTGAGCTTCTTGGAATATTCCACAGAACCGTACTGGAACAGGCGGGCAGCGATGAAGAAGACGACTGTCGTGGTGGCGAACAGGATGATCACAACGATCAGGGACTGCCACCACGGCAGGACGCCCAGCGCGTTGAGCGCCATGGCCACCATCGGGGAGGTCCACGGGAAGAAGGTGCACACGACCACCACAGGGTTGGAGGGCTGCGTCAGTGTGAACATCACGACGTAGATGGGGATGACCAGGAGCAGCATAACTGTGGCATACATTCCCTGGGCGTCACGGACTGTCGGCATGGCCGCCCCGATGGCGACCAGTGAGCTGGTGAACAGCAGGAAGCCCCCGATCAGGATCAGCGCCCCGAAGATCAGGGGAACAGGCTGGAAGACCAACTTGCTCAAGTCGATGGAGGCCACCGCCCCCATCTGCATCAGCACCACGGCTGCGATCACGGTGAGGACGGCCATGGCCAGGGCTTGGATCAGCCCGATCACGCCCAAGGCGATCACCTTCCCGGTGAGCAGGGCGGTGGGCTTGATCGTGGTCAGGATCATCTCCGTGACCCGGTTCTCCTTCTCTTCCAGGGTTGCCGCGAGCATCCGGTTGCCCTGCATAATAACAATGATGAAGAACAGTGCGATAAAGGCCAGTGGCGGAATGGCACCCCAGATTCCCGGGGTTTGTTGACCGTCTTTGTACGTTGTCAGCGTGGTGGGGATATTGCCAGACACGAGAGTGATGAGGGTCGTGTTGCCCACCTGCACGCTCGCCGAGGCCCGCAGGACCTGCGCGGCCACACCGGAGAATGACTGGGAATTGACAACTCCCTGGTCTTGGGCGGAGACCTGGATCGGGTCCTTGACCGGGTTGGCGGGGAACTCGAAGAAGGCGTCGACCGTGCCCGCTCTGACATCGGCGACCCCCTGGGCGGCATCTAAGACCTCAGTCCCGCCCGCGGCTTCGGCGATAGAGGAGTCCACCAACCCCGAATGATCGACCCACTCGAAACGGAAGGACTGATCGACGGTGGAACTGGAGTCGGACGCCGACGCGGAGGACAAGGAGACGACGACCATGATGAAGACCATCAACAGCGGTCCCAACAGTGAGCCCACCCAGAAGACCTTGGTTCGCAAAGTACGGATGACCTCGAAGGACACCACTGTGCTGACGTTTCCGCGTGCCATCAGTCCACCTCCTTGCGTCCGTAGACCTCGATGAAGATCGATTCCAGCGAGCGGCGTCCCGGGGTGAAGCTCGACACGGTGATCCCCTGGTTGACAAGCTCGTTCAGCACTGCGGATGCGGACGAACCGGCAGTCAGAGCGATCTCGGAATGGCCGTGCTCATCGGTGAGGATCGTGTACGAGGCCGACGCCGGCAGTGGTTGGTCGGCCTCGATCTTGACCGTCGTGCCCCCGTACTGCTCCTGGACTTCTTCGACGGTGCCATAGGCGTGCCTGACACCGTCTTTGAGCAGGATGATTCGGTCGCACAGCCGCTCGACGTCGTCCATCTGGTGGGTGATCATGACAATGGTTGTTCCGGCCCGCTTGCGTTCTTCGATGATGCTCATCAACAGCCGCCGGTTGACCGGGTCGAATCCTTTGGTCGGCTCGTCGAGCAGCAGCAACCTGGGATTGTTCATGATGGTCACCCCGAGTTGGACTTTCTGCTGCTCGCCCCCGGAGAGCTTGTCGAGACGTACTTTCGGCTTGTCCGCCAGTTCGACCTGGTCCAGATACCGCAGCGACCAGGTCCGGGCCGCGGCGGCGGTCATTCCCTTGAGGCGCCCGAAGTACACCATCGTGTCGAGCACCGTCTCCTTCTTGTACAGCCCCCGCTCTTCGGGCAGGTACCCGAGTTCACCGGACTGCGTCGGTTCGAAGGGATGGCCGTTGATGTGGAGGGTCCCGGCGGCTGGAATATAAATGCCGAGCAAAGCCCTGATCGTCGTGGTCTTCCCGGAGCCGTTGGAGCCGAGCAGCCCGAAGGTTTCGCCAGGATAGACGTCGAAGCTGAGATCCTTGATCACTTGGGTGGTTCCGAAGTTCATACGGAAGTTCTCAACATGGACGACGGGTGGACGTCCATCGATAGATGACATGCCGTCAGTATACGGCAAGCACATATGTCATTTTCGATATGTTCCTATCGGGTGGTTCGTCGCTTCGATCCTGCTGTCTCGGCGGGCGGGGAGGCGACCAGGGTGTCCAAGGTGGCCCCGAGGCTGTCGAGAGTCGAGCGGTTGACATGATAACGAGCCCAACGTCCGTGTTGAGTACGGGTGATGAGATGAGCGTCTGTGAGCTTCTTCAAGTGATGTGACAAGGTCGGTTGTGAAATCCCCAAAGCGGCAGGCAGATGGCAAGCGCAGACTGTGGTCTCCGGTTGCTCAGCGATGTAGTGCAGCAGGCAAAGACGCACGGGATCGGCCATGGCTTTCAACATAGTAGCCAGGCTCACAGCTTCCCCGTGATCCAGCATGACGAGTTGGACCACCCCACACTGTGGCGGTATCTCAATGGTCATAATCCCAGTGTACGACCTGTTCTGACCATGGTCGTGTTGTTTCTGAGGCGGTGGATCGGATGGGTACGGCTGGCAGGCGCCAGGTTCCTTCACGGCATCGTGTCGCACTCACGACCACAGGCTGGAGGCCACCGAAACCGTGGCGGGCAGGGACAGGATCGACACCAGGGTGGACAGGCTGACCAGCCTGGCCGCGAAGTCGGAGTCCACCTTGTGCGTGACAGCGAACATGACCAGGAAGGTTGCCACCGGGCACGACAGCGGGATCAGCACACCCAGCTTGGCCTGAATCGACAGCGGAACCAACCACAGCGCCAGGATTCCGACGATGGGGATGAGCAGATTGCGCATCGCCGTACCCAGCCAGATCCACGGGTCCGAGGCGAAAGTACGCCACCGTACCCTCGCCAGACTAACCCCCACCACGAACATTGCCAGCGGCGCATTCATGCCGGCCAGATAGTTCAACCCGGTGACAACGATCGACGGCAGCGACACCGGTGCCAGGAACAAGGCGATGCCCACGATCACAGCCGGGATCGCGGGATTGCTGAACAGCCTCTTGATCGGCCCCGTCCGACGCGAGTCGTACATCGACCACCCCTGGGTCCACACGAAAATGTTGAACGGGACCATGAAGATCACGGCGAAGAACACACCATCTGGTCCTAAAAGTGCTTGTGAAAGGGGGATTCCGAGGAAACCGGCATTGGAGTAGATCAGCGAGAATCTGAGGTCGCGCCGGATGGCGAGGTCGGGAACCTTCAGATAGATCAGGTAGGCCAACCCCGTCATCACCGGAAACGCCAGGCACACCACCAGCGTGACGATGCCCAGTTCGTGCAACCTGCTCATGGAGAAGGGGCGGTTGAAGGCCTGCAGGATCACCCCCGGTGTCACGAAATAGATCAGGATGTTGGTCAGCCCCGTCGCCGCCTGATCGCTGATCCACTTTTTCTTCGCCCCGAACAACCCGAACACAATGAACACGGCCATGAGCCCCACTTGCTGCGCGGTGACAGCGAAACCCATAGTCCTGCTCCCTCGTTCGCTGGACACGCTAGCCGAAATCCCCCATGCCGCTCAAGTGCGCTGGCCCATCCGATGGGTCTGCGCGGATCTTTGCTCCTCTGGTACGCTCATGCACAGGAGACAGGGAGAGGATCCAATGATTCAGCACCGTCTCAGTGACTATGTGTCTGCACTGAGACCCCTACTGGTGACACCAGCGTGTCGAATGGCAGGAGAGTCCTCAACCCAGGACCTTCTGCGTCCGGTGCTACCCGGCAGCGATGATGCCGCCGATCCGGTCATCAGCCAGGTCACCTATGATTCTCGCGAGGTCAGACCAGGGGCGTTGTTCGTGTGCAAGGGCATCCATTTTAGCCCCGAGTACGTGCGACAGGCCGTCTCACGCGGCGCAGTGGCGTACGTCAGCGAAACCGTCTATCCCGGCCTCGGCGTCGGGTGCCTCCAGGTGTCGGATATCCGCCAGGCCCTCGCCACCGTCGGCGCCGTCTACTACGACCACGATTGGGACGAACTGACGCTGATCGGCGTGACCAGTACGAAGGGTAAGTCGACCACCACAGTGTTCATCCATTCCATCCTGACCGCCTGGGCGCGTGCGCTGGGCAAGCCGCGTCCGGGCATCCTCACCTCGATCAGGTACGAGGATGGCGTCGTGGACGAAGAGGCCACCCGTACCACCCCCGAAACCTTGGACCTCTACCGGCACCTGCACAACGGCGTCATCAGTTCGGTGGGCTCGATGTGCGTCGAGGTGTCCAGCCAGGCTCTGCGCTACAAGCGCGTGGCGAACATGCGCTTCGAAGTCGGTTGTTTCCTCAACATCTCCGAGGACCACATCTCCCCCCAGGAGCACCCTGACTACGAGGATTACCTCAATGCGAAATTGGAGTTGTTCAACCAGTCGCGCATGGCGGTGGTCAACGCCCGTACTCAGGACCATGATCGAGTCATGGAGGCCGCCAGCAAGTGCGAGCGCGTTGTCACCTTCGCCCTGCGCGGTCCAGACGATGTCCAAGCCGACATCATGGGCACTGACATCAAACAAGTCGGCATGATCCAGAATTTCACAGTACGCCTGGATGGCGCCGATCACCGGTTCTCCATCAGGCTTCCGGGATCCTTCAACGTGGAGAATGCCCTGGCTGCCGTCGGTGCGGCGACCTGCCTGGGTGTACCACTGGATTCGATTCGGGCCGGGTTGGATCAGGCCCGCGTCCCCGGCCGGATGGAGGTCTTCCACCTGGACCGCGGCACAACGGTGATCGTCGATTACGCCCACCAGAAATTGTCTCTGGAGACCCTGCTGGCCTGGGCCAGGCACGACTACCCGTCCGCGCCCATCACGATGGTTTTCGGCTTGCCGGGTGAGAAGGCCTTGAACCGTCGCCAGGAGTTCGCAGTGCTGGCGGGCCTCAACGCGGAGGAAATCTACCTCACCGAGGATGACCCGGGGCAGGTCCCGGTGGTCGACATCTGCCGACAGGTCGACAGGTTCATTCAATCTGCCGGACACCCACCAGCACACATTGTTCCTGACCGGCCCGAGGCCATCGTCCGCGCCCTGGATTCAGCTCCTGACAACGGGTTGGTTCTGATCCTGGGCAAGGGTTCGGAGAGGTGGCAGTACCGGGGAGTCGACACAGTGGTTGTGCCCTCCGACACCGACACAGTCAGGCGTTACCTCAATCAGCCGGTGGATTCCCTCACGATCAAGTCGGTCGGCAGGTCTTCCCGGCTGTCCTGATTGGCCAGTCGCAAGGCCAGTTGCGCACTGCGCTCGCCCACCTGGTAGAAGGGCACCCGTACTGTTGTCAGCGACGGTGTCAGGTCAACCGAGGCGGGTGCGTCGTCGAATCCCGTCACGGCGAGTTGGCCCGGAATGTCGATCCCGCAGGCCCGGGCCGCGCGGTAGACCCCCGTGGCAACCACATCGGTGAGGCAGACGATGGCTGTGGGCGGATCAGGCCTGTTCACCAGGTGCATGGCCGCCAGATGCGCGTCGGGAACGGTGTTCTGGCAGGCGACCACCAGGCTGGGGTCGATGGCCAGCCTCGCATCCTTCAATCCCAGCGAATATCCGAGGAAACGCTGGTTGGCCAGTGTGGAATCAGCCTGGCCAAGGAAGGCGATCCGGTGATGCCCCTTGACAGTGAGGTGATGGACGGCCTTGCGCACTCCACCGATCTGGTCGTAGTTGACCGTCGGCGTGGTCGGCAGAGCCGGCAGGTACGGATGCCCGCACAACACAAGTGTGGCGTCCACCGACGTCAGCGCGCGGGCGTACTCGGCGATCCTCGACTCCGCTTCCTTTCCCGGCACGGTCGGGCCAACCAGCAACACTCCGGCTGTGCGCTGCTCACGTAGGGTTTCGATGATGGCGCGTTCGCGGTCGGTGTCCCCGTGGGTCAGCGCCACCAGGAAGGGGCTGCCGTTGTGCATGGCCACGCCTTCCGCCCCGCTGACCAACTCGTCCAGGGCCGGACCGGCCAGGGCGGAGGTGACGAATGCCACGGATCGTTGGCCGGTGCCCAGCATGGCCTGGGCCAGGCCGTTCATCACATACTCCAGGTCCTCGGCGGCCTGGAGGACCTTGGTCCGGGTTTCGTCGCGTACGGAAGCGTGGCCCGAGAAGACTCGGGAGACTGTGGCGGGTGACACACCGGCCCGGCGGGCGACGTCGCGGAGGTTGGCGGCAGGAGTAGGCGCCGGCCCCCTGGCTCCTCGTTTTCGCGGTTCTGCCATGCAGGGTATTTTACGGCAGTTACATGAATCCAGTTTCAGACGGAACAGAGCTGGACGGTTACACAGGGCGCGGATCCTCTGGTGGGTCGGATGGATCTGCCGGCGGCTCCGGTCGGGCCCAGGGGCTGATGGGCCCCCAGGGCGTCGAGGGTATCCATGGCCTCCCGCCAGGTGCGGCCGGATCGGCTGGCGCGGCGGCTGGGGTGTCGAGGTTCCACGGTACGGAGATCATCCCCTCGCCAGGACGGGATGCGGGTGCGACCGGTGCCGGAGTGACCGGTGCTGGTGCCACGGGTGCCGGTGCCCCGGGTGCCGGAGTGACCGCTGTGGGTATGACAGGTGCGGGTGCGGCGGGGGCGGCAGGTGCGGGTGCGGCGGGTGCGGCAGGTGCAGGTGCGGCGGGTGTGACAGGTGCAGGTGTAACAGGGACGGGTGCGGCGGGTGCGACCGGTGCTGGTGCTGCCGGTGTGGCGGGTATTGGTGCTGCGGGTGTGGTGGGTACCGGTGTGTCCTGGTCCCACTCGTCCTCCAGTTGAGTCGTCTGCCTGATCCCATCCTTGTGGGGGATTGGCCGGCCCTCCTGTGTGGCGCCAGGCTCACCCTCACGTGAATCCTCAGGCGAGCTTGGGTCCGGTGCCTCGGTGAGGTCGACCAGGGGTTCTTCGGTCAGGTCGACCAGGGGTTCCAGGATGAATCCCGCCACGGTTGTGTGACCGGTCTGAGGAGGCGACGATGTGTTCGAGCGTGCGTCGGCGCTGCCCTCAGACTGGGCCTGGTTGCGTTCGGCACACCCCGCCCATTCTTCGCCGACCAGGTCGACCGGCGAGTCGTCCAGGGGGTCGTCCAGGGGGTCGTCGTCGATTCCGGTTGTCGGAGGAACCGGAGCCGGCTGGAGGGTGGGCTGCCCGTCAGCTTGGCTGGTTGCCGCAGCCCCACCGGCGGGCGTACTGCTGCGTTGCCACATGTTGGCAAAGTCTGGCGAGTCCGGGGGAGCGGGATGCAGCGGGCCGTCCTGCGTACTGATGGTGCTCCAGGGGATGTCGTCGTCCCAAATATCCTCGTGACCAGGGAAATCAGGTACTGCTGCAACGGGTTGGGGGCTCGGGAGACCATCGGAGTTACCCCACAGGATGTAGTCGTCATCGGTGATGTCCGAGGGGATCTCCTCCGGGTGCCCGATGATTTCTTCGACAACGAACTGGTCGGCTGTGCCAGGTGAGGCAGTGTCCGGGACCAAGGCGTCTGGGGAGCCTAGGTCAGCGTCCCAGGGATGGCCGATGATCTCTTCGACAACCAGCGGGCCAGAAGCGGTTTCCCACCGGTGCCCGATGATTTCCTCGACCACGAACTCGTCGGTGGTGTCGGGTGAGGCCGGGTGTGGGCTCTGGTCGTCGGTGGTGTCGGGTGAGACCGGGTGTGGGCTCTGGTCATCGGTGGTGTCGGGTGAGGCCGGGTGGGGGCTCTGCTCGTCGGTGGTGTCGGTGTTCCACGGGTGCCCGATGATCTTCTCGAAGGCGGCCAGACCGGAAGCATCGGTTGGTGCCGGCTGGTCGGCGTCCTCGTCGGTCGCGCCGGTGTCGATGACCCAGGGGTGCCCGATGATCTCCTCCACCATGGCCAGGCCGGAACTATCGGCTGGTGCCGGCTGGTCGGCGTCCTCGTCGGTCGCGCCGGTCCCGATATCCCAGGGGTGCCCGATGATCTCCTCGACCGTGGCGAGGCCGGTGTCGGCCAGGCCCGAGTCGCCGTCCTCGCCATCCTCGCCATCTTCGGCCTGCTCGATGATCTCATCGACCTCGTGCAAGCCGCGTTGCCCGGGTGACACGGGTTCACCCTCGTCGTCCGCCATGCCGGGTGTGGCGCCCCAGGGGTGCCCGACGATTTCCTCCACCGTGGCCAGGCCGCGCATGCCGAGCGAGACCGGGTGCGGAAGGTCGTCGTCATCGGTGTCGGTTGCCCACCGGTGCCCGATGATTTCCTCCACGGTTGGCTGGTCTGAGGTCCCTCCAGTCGCGTTTGGCCCCATCGTCTGCAAGACCTCACGGGGCGGAAGGATCCACCGTACTGGTGGCAATGATGCTTTTCTCTCAGACCCGTGGGCGACCGCTCCCGGCGACGCCGCCGCCGACTGTTCAGGTGTGGGGACTTCAGGAGTTGCGGGTGTGCCTGCCACGGTACGAATCAACTGCTCGTGGAAGAGTTGCCCGCGCGACAAAGCGTTGGTGTCCACCCACTCGTCGACCCCATGGACCGCCGCCCGCTGGACCCCATTCATGGTCAGCGGGGTGAAACGGTAGACCGCGTCGGCGCAGTCCTGGAAGTGGCGTGCATCCGTACAATCCAACAGAACATGCGGCACCGTCAACGTACCCGGATAGCTCGTCTCGACCGCCCTCTTGATGGCCGCGAACTGGGCGTTTTCCAGGGAGGATGGACGGGTGGGGTCCCAGCCGTCGACCATGGTCACGCTGACTTTGGGATCGAAGATCCGCGCTGTGATCCGGGTGAGGGCCGACGTGGTGGTCTCGGCGATGGCGATGCGGACATCAAGGATCGCTGACGCGGAGGACGGCAGGACGTTCGCGGAAGTGCCGCCCTCGATCATGGTCGCCGCCAAGGTGGTACGAGCAGTGGCCGCGATTTCCCCGCCGAGCAGGGCGAAGACCTGCCCAGTCAGGGCCGGTGCCATGATCAGGGCCTTCAGCATGGTCTGGGTGACCCCGGGGGTGAAAGGAGCAATCATCGACAGCATGGTGATCGTCGTGTCCGGCAGGTGTGCGGCGAAGGTTGACGCGGTCAAGCGTGACACCGCCCGGGCGATCCTGGCGACCGCTGTCAACGACGTCGGAGCCGAGGCGGGACCCGACTCGCCTTGCGCGGTCAGCCGAACGGTCATCATCCCTTTCTCCGCCACGCCGACCAGGGCGGTGTTCACGTTGACCAGTGGCAGCGGAGTGTCAACAATGGCTGTGCCCTCATCGAGGACCAGGTGTGGCCGCACACCGCGATCCCTCAGGGTGCGCGCGATGGCAGCCGCGGCGTCCCCTCGTACTTCTTGATTGCCGCTGACGCTCAGATAGACATCTCTGGCGGGTTTGAATCCGCTTGCCAGAAGGGATTCAATCGCTTCGCAGATGGTGACCAGGGGACCTTTCCCGTCCAGAGTTCCCCGTCCCCACACCCGTCCATTGGCGATGATGCCGTCGAAGGGCGGGTACGTCCACAGGTCCTTCTCATCGGCGGGCAGAACATCGAAATGTGACATCAAGACCAGTGGCTCGCGCGCCAGCGAGGCGTCGGTGCCCTCCCACCTGAACAGCAGTCCCAGGTCGCGGACACGCTCACATCGCAGGTGCTCATTCATCAGCGGATAGAGCGAGGTCAGGGTCTGGATGAACTGCTCGAATGGCGCCATGCCCGTGGTCTCGAGCAGCGGCGAAACCGTCGGGATCTGGGTCAGGAGGGACAGTCTCTCGGCTGAACTTGTGTGCATGGGGATACTGTACCCCCATCCCCCTAACCTCACCGTAGATATCATGAATGGGGGCATTGAGGGTTGCTCTCGGTGGGGAGCGGCTGTGACCCCACCGACGGAATGTCTGCTGGAATTCTCCACCGGCCTGTTACCTTTCTTCCCTCATCCCGGAGTTGTCTGTGACAGGATGATCATCTGAGAAAGGGGCAGCTATGGCAGCGACACCCATGCCCGTTGACCGGTCATCCATCGGCGAGGACACAGCCGAGATCGTCGAGCGTTATCAACAGATGGTGTACGCCATCTGTCTGACCCACACCGGATGCCGGCCCGATGCCGACGACGTCTTCCAAGAAGTGTTCCTGACCTATCACCGCAAGCAGCCCACCTGCCATGACGAGGAGCACCGCAAGGCATGGCTCATCACCACAACATTGACCGTTGCCCGCCGAGTGGCCACCAGTTCGTGGCGCACTCGTGTCGTGCCAGTGCCTCCAGGGATGCCAGCAGAGCTCCCCGAGGTCTTCGACTTCCCCAGTGAGAAGTACGACGACCTGTTCCGTGCGCTGAGCGCACTTCCCGAGATCTACCGTACGGCAGTGCATCTGTTCTATTTCGAAGACCTGCCCGCCGCCCAGATCGCCGCCTTGTTAGACGTCGAACCCAGCACTGTGAAGATGAGGCTGACCCGCGGGCGAACCATGCTGCGCGAAGCCCTAATCAAGGAGAATACCCATGCCTGACAAGGACGAATGGACTGAACAATTCCACGACATGAAGCAATTCATGACCCCCAACCCTGAGTTGCTCGCCCGCCTGGAAGCCAGTCTGGCGACCCCGGAAACCACGACTGGCGACGAGGGCACGCCTGAGGGCTCCGGCACCCAAGTTGGCGCCGGGGCGCCCCAGAACACCCCCACGCAGGCCACACCGGGCATCGTCACCGTTCAGGCTGTGGAGACACCCCCCGTCCCGACCCTCACCCATTCACCAACCAGCCCAACCCGGCCCACATCCAAGCCGCTGACTCCCCGTTCGAGCACCCGCCCCGGACGGTGGGGCAGACGGGCCGGCGGAATGATCGGCGCCTTGGCCTCCCTGACGCTGGTCGTTCTCATGATCGCCAGTTCTGTGCCCAGCCCCCTGATCTCAGGGATAGGCGGGCAGTCCAACCCAGCCCAGGGCCCCGGCGCGACCACTGCGTCCCGCGTGTCGCAAGGGGCCGCCGCGGACTACCAGGACCTCTATAACACTGTGGTGTCCTCGGCGCAGTCCATGAAGGATGCCCCAGGCCCGCTCTCCATCCCGGGCCTGCCGGTTCCCGCTTCGCCTGACGGGAATTTCTCAGCCACGACCAGCGGCACCTATTCCCAGACCAATGTCCAGGTGGACGGCATCGACGAGGCCGATTTCGTCAAGACCGATGGCACGTACTTGTATATCTGCAAGGGCAGCACTGTCTGGGTCGTCTCCGCCGCTGGATCGGTTTCCCGCCATGTGGCGACCATCGACATTTCGGCCCTGCAAACCGGCGGGGAGGTCCTCACCGGTCCCGTCGTCCAGATGATGATCTCCGGCTCGACTCTGATCCTGTTCGCCCATGGCTTCGCCACGCAGTCCGAATCCTGGGGCAGTTCAGGCGATTGGGTGGGCCTGAGCGCCACCAGCGTCAAGGCCATCTTCTACGACATTTCCGACCCGGTCCATCCGGTGTACCAGACGGTCCTCAGCCAGTCCGGCTCCTACGCCGGTTCCCGCCTCAGCGACGGAACACTATATCTCGTCAGCCAGTACTGGGTGGACACCACCGGCGCCGACCCCGCACGCCCGGTGACCTTCGCCCCCACCGTCGACACCGGTGATGGTCCGGTCGCCGTCTCCCCGGCGGACATCCAGATCATGCCGCGAGTCGACCAACCCTCGTACTGCCTTGTCACCGCCATCAATGTCGCCCAGCGTAGCCTCACCTCCGAACAGGCCGTCCTGGGCCGGGCCGACACCCTCTACATGAGTACGGACAACATCTACGTGGCATCCTCACAATGGAACACAAGTATTGTTCCAGGATCTGGAACCAGCGAAGTCCAGGGTCCGACCACGTCCATCATCCGGCTGGCGGTGAACGGCGGGAACCTCACGTTCGGCTCCGAAGGATCGGTTTCTGGCACCTTGCTCAACCAGTATTCCCTCGATCAGTGGAACGGATACCTGCGCGTGGCGACGACCGGTTACGATGCCACCGGCAACAAGGGCGCCATCGCCGGCCTGTGGGTCCTGGATTCGTCCGGGAAGCTCGTGGGCTCAATCCCCGACCTGGCCAGCGGGGAGTCCGTCCAGTCAGTCCGCTTCGACGGCCCGGTCGGCTATGTCGTCACCTTCCGGCAGCGGGATCCCCTGTTCAGCATCGACCTGACCGATCCCACCTCGCCAACAGTCTTGTCGGCGTTGAAGATCCCTGGTTTCTCGACCTACCTCCATCCATTCGGCGACGGTCTCCTCCTCGGTGTGGGTGTCGACACCGACGACAACGGGGCAAGTCAAGGCCTGAAACTATCCATGTTCAACATCTCCGATCCCTACGATGTCGCCCAGATCTCCACGACCCACATCGACGCCGACTCCACCGAGGTTTCCCAGGATCCCAAGGCGGTTTTCGCCGACTTGGACCGCGGTCTGATCGGTCTTCCCACCGTGAGTTCGGCCTACACGCCCAAGTCTGACGGCACCTACAACGACACCATCACCTGGAATTATCTGGTCTATGCCTGGACGGGATCCGCCTTCACCCAGAAAGCCCAGCTGACGATATATTCCGGTCCCTACACCGATCTGCCTTCGGCGCTGTACGATCCTCACACCCGCGGCATCCGTATCGGTGACTACTTCTACGTCGCCAGCTCAACCGGCATCAGTGTCTACACCATGGACGGCTACGGCAACGTCGGCACAGTGGCCATGTCGTGACCGGGGGAGCCCCTCGGTCATCCAGGCCGGGCGCGACCCGGCACACCGGCGACATACGATAGACTGCTGCCCGGTCCTCCGTGCGGCGGTACCTCCCCCAACTCCTCCAGGGCCGGAAGGCAGCAAAGGTAAGGGAGCTCTTCCGGGTGCACGGGGGGCCTTTCACATGGGATCTAGCCAGGACCGTTCGCGTCACACGCCAGACATTCGGTATGATCATCCGCGGAGGATTCGCCTAGAGGCCTATGGCGCTCGCTTGGAAAGCGAGTTGGGTTCACGCCCTCACGAGTTCGAATCTCGTATCCTCCG
>WRFP01000035.1 GCA_009778725.1 Propionibacteriaceae bacterium | reverse complement strand
CGACACTGTGGGGGTGCGATGGGTCGACGGTTGCCGTGAGGGCAGACTGGACGTCTGTTGAGCGGCGACCGGCGAGCCAGCGTGCCGGCACAGGGTCGCGCAGCAGCCATGGATCGGCGGATTCGGGTTATGCCCGGGCTGCTCGTACTGGTTGTCTGTCGCGGCGTTCTAGGGCTCGGTCGGGGTAATTGGTGACCAGGCCGTCTACTCCCAGGGCTAGCATGCGGTCCATGTCGTCTACTTCGTCGACGGTCCAGACGTTGATCTCGAGTAGGGAGTTGTGGGCTTCGTCGATGAACTCGGGGACGGCGTCCACGTAGCGGAAATGAGGATGAAGGGCTGTTGCCCAGAGTTGGTGGGCGTAGTTCCACGGTTCGTACAAGATATCTTGGAAGAGTACACCGGTGTAGACCAGGGAACCGATCTGGCGGATGTGGGCCAAGGTGATGTGGTTGAAGCTGGAGAGGTTGATGCGGTATTCCCAGTTGCGTTTGTCGATCTTTTCGAGCACCTTTTCGGCGATGCCCGGGTACGGCACGAGTGAGTCCTTGATCTCGATGTTGATCAGGGTCTGGGAGTCGGCGAGCAGGTCGAAGACTTCGTCGAGGGTGGGTATTTTTTCGTCAGGGTAGGTGTGACTGCCTGCCGACGCGTTCAGTGCCTTGATCTGGTCCAAGGTGAGGTCGCGTACCAGACCGGTGCTGCCTGTGGTACGGTCCACGGTCTCATCGTGGATGACGACCAACTCGTCGTCCTTGGTCATTTGTATGTCGAGTTCGATCCCATCGGCTCCCTGTTCACGAGCAAGGTTGAATGCCGCAAGGGTATTTTCGGGAGCGTAACCACTCGCTCCCCGATGCGCGAAGATCTTCGTCATGAACCGCACCTTTCTTCATCGAGCACGCCTGTGTGCCACGGGTACAAGACTATACCGATAGGCCCACGTGTGGAGTCTGTCTGTGGATGGCTCTTTGGTTCAGCGGGGGGCGTCTTCTTCGGGGCCATTGACGACCAGGTGGGGTGGGAAACCGCGCAGACCGGCGGTCAGCTGCCAGCGGGATCTCAGCCAAAGCAGGGCGAAAGCGGCGACGAGAAGGGCGGACACACCGCCGATGCCGATGGCCCAGCGCGTACCCCAGGCTTCAGAGATCCAGCCGACGATGGGCGATCCGATGGGGGTGGCGCCCTGGAAGACCAGCATGTACAAGGCCACCACCCGCCCGCGCATGGACGGCTCGGTGGTGATCTGGATCGTGGAGTTGGCGGCGGTCATCAAGGTCAGCGTACACAGGCCCACAAAGACCCCTGACAAGCCGAAAGTGAGGTACGTCGGCATCACCGCGGACACCAGGGAGGTCAGACCGAACCCGATGGCCGACCCGACGATCAGCCTGAGTCGTGGACGTGCCCGCCGGGCAGCCATGAGGGCGCCGATCAGGGCGCCGACGCCGAACATGGAACTCAGCAAGCCGAATTGCCCCGCCTGGCGGTCGAAGACCTGGGTGGCCATCATGGCGATGGTCAGCTGCGAGTTGAAGCCCAGACACGAGATGACGCCGACAATCACCAACACCAGCCAAATTTCGGGGCGCTTGCGGATGTACACCACCGCCTGGCGAATCTGTCCGCTTTGTTTCTTGACCCGTTCGACGATGCGCAGTTCCGCCTGTCTCATGGCGGCCAAGCCGATGATGGTGGCGGCGAAGGTCACTCCGTTGAGGATGAACGCCCAGCCGGTGCCGAAGGCCTGGATCAGGAATCCGGCCAGCGCCGGGCCGAGCAGCCGGGAGGAGTTGAACATCGCCGAGTTCAACCCGATCGCGTTGGGCAGTGACGTCAGAGGGACCATCTCCGCGACGAAGGTCTGCCGTACTGGGGCATCGATGGCTGTCGCACAGCCCAACAGCAGGGCGAAGCCATAGACGTGCCACAACTGGGCGTGGCCGAACAACACCAGTGCGCCCAGTCCGAGGGCCAGGACCCCCTGGGCAGCCTGGGTGACCATCAACAGTTGTCGCCGAGGCAGGCGGTCGGCCAAGACCCCGGCCCAGGCCGACAAGAACAGTACGGGGGCGAACTGCAGGGCGGTGACGATTCCCGCTGCCAAGCCCGAATTGGGGGTCAGCTGGCGCAAAACCAACCAGTCTTGGCCGATCCTTTGGATCCACGCCCCGATGTTGGACACCAGAGCCGTGCAAAACCACATCCGGTAGTTGAAGAACTTCAGCGATGCGAAGGTTTTGCTGAATACCCCCTGCATCCGCGCCACGTCATGCTTCTCTCAGTTCACCCCAATGATTCGGCCAATATTACGCCCGTACGACGAGGTGCCCATTCTGGGATCTCCGACTGGCCACGGAAATTCACCGAAGTCTTATCCTCGCAACAAATCAGTACGACAGGCTGGTCGGGCGGCTTCGGCGACGAGGAACCGGGGGGTAGTGAAGGATTGGTGTTCAAAGGCGGTCAGGAGGGCTTCCTGGGTGGTTGAGAGGGCTTGTTCGTAGACCAGGGCGATGGCGGAACCGCCGAACCCTCCCCCGGTCATGCGGGCACCCAGGGCACCGGCCTCCAGGGCTGTGACCACGGCGAGGTCCAGTTGGGGGCATGAGACCTCGTAGTCGTCGCGCAGGGAGGCATGAGAGTCGACGAACAGCCGGCCCAGTTCGATGAAGTCGTTGGCTGCCATCGCGGAGACCGCCAGGCGTACGCGTTGGTTTTCGGTGATGACGTGGCGCACTCGCTGGGCCAGACGCTGGCTGTTGACGCGGGTCATGGCTGCCGGGAGGCCGGTGACGGGAATCTCACACAGGGTGGCCACTCCCAAGCGTTCGCAGGCTTCCTCGCAGTCGGCCCTGCGTCGGCCGTACTCCCCTGTGGCATGGGAATGTTCGACCCGGGTGTCGATGACGAGGAGCGCCAGGCCCTGGTCGTGGAGACGGAAGGGCACGTGGTGGATCGACCCATCGGCGCAATTCAGGTTCAAGGCGTGGCCCTCGCGAGCACGCAGGACGGCCGCCTGGTCCATCCCACCCGTCGGGGCACCAGCGATGTGGTTCTCGGCCTGCTGGCACCAGGTGGCGAGGGTGGCACGGCCCGAATCGTCGGACAGCAGACCGCAGCCGAACAGGTCGGAGGCCGCTGCGGCGATGGCCGCCTCGATGGCGGCAGAACTGGACAGGCCCGACCCGACGGGCACATCCGAGGCGAAGGCCGCGTCGAAGCCGGACACCGGCTGCCCGGACTCGGCCATCGCCCACAGGACGCCGGCCGGATAGCGTTCCCAGCCCGCCGGATGACCAGGAGCAATGGAGTCCAGACGAAACGGTGAGTGCCGCGGCATTCCGGCGGAGACCAGATCGAGCACAGTGTCCTGACGCCTGCGTGCGGCGACGTAGGTACGCTGGGGCAAGGCGATGGGCAGGACGAGGCCGCCGTTGTAGTCGGTGTGCTCCCCGATCAGGTTCACCCGTCCCGGGGCTTCCCAGACGCCATCAGGGTCTCCAGCGAAATGCGCGTGGAACTCAGCCAGGGCCCTGTCCAACGCAGTCATGGAGCCTCCTGTCGTGAGTCGTCGGATTCATTCTTTCACCCCATCCGCAGATGCCACAGGGCTGAAACGCCGGATGGTCCGGCCCCTAGTGGGGTCGGACCATCCGGTCTTTAGTGTTGATTAGAGGGACAGGGCACTCAGGAGCGAGTACCTGCCTTGAAGCGGCGCCTGACCTTCGGGGAGATCCACAGACCAGCGAGAACCATGATGGAACCGGAGATCAGCAGACCGATCGGGAAGGACTGGGCCGGCATCGCTGTGCCACCAGTCTTGATCTGAGCGTTGATGACCACGTTGTAGGTACCGGAGACCGTACCGGACTGCGGACCTGTCAGAGTGGCCGTGTGCGAACCAGCCTTCGAGTTGACCGGTACGACGAATGTGAAGGTCAACTGACCATTCTCATCCACCTTCTGGGCCGGTCCAACAGGCTGGCCATCAACTGTCAGGGTGACAGACTCACCAGGATTGAAGTTCGATCCTGTGACAGTCTGCGTATCGCCCGGAGCCACATTCGGCTTGCCGAAGTCGATGGTCAGCGGCTGGATCGTGATCACGACGGTTGGCGACACGTTTCCGGCAGCATCACTGACGGAGATCTTCACCTGGGTGCCGACTGGCAGACGCGGGTTGGGCTGGCAAGAGAACTTGCTGTCCTTATCCACTGTCACATTCTCGCAGCCAGGAATCGGAGTTCCGTTCATGTCGGTGATGTGCATCGTGCCACCGGCCTCAGCCGTGCCGTAGATCAGCGTCCCGTTGGACGGGCCGACGACCGGAGCAGCAGGCGGAGTGACATCCAGCGGATGAGTCGCCTCAGGCGAAACATTGCCCGCATTGTCAACCACGACGGCATGGACAGTTCCATCAGTCGCATCCGGCGGTGTCGGAATCGACCAGCTCATATCAGGATTGATCGGTGTTTCGATCGTTCCAGTCGTACCATCCTGCTTCGGATAGGTGATGATCACCTTGCCAGGCTTGTCCGCCGTACCCGAAATCTCTGTCTTGTTCGCAATCTCGATCACAGGAGCCGCAGGGATCTTGGTATCGAGGTACGCGATAGTCGGCTGCGAAACGTTACCAGCCTTATCCGTCGCGGTCACACTGATGTTGCCAGACTCCATGCCCTTAGGCGTCGATGTGGTCCAGTTACCGTTAGCATCCACTGGGATGTTCCCGGTCACGGTTCCATCTGGCCAGGTGATCGTCACGATCGAATTCGGCTCAGCCGTACCCGACACAGTCGTGGCGTTCGCAACGTTCACCACAGGCGGAGCAGGCGGAACAGTGTCGATAGTGACATGAACAGCATTCGACGGACCCGAGGTAACCCCGTCAGTCGTCTGCGTAGCAGTCAGGACATGATCGCCATCAGCCAGCGGAGCCGTGCAATTCCAAGGCGCCGGAACACCCGAACCCACCGTTGTGGTGCACACCACGGTGCCGTCCGTATCCGTTACCTTCACCGTCGCACCTTCCGTACCCGTACCTGCGATCTGCAGCGGGTTCTGGTTGGTGAGAGTGTTGTCCTTCGGAACCGTGATGACCGGAGCAGTGGTACTCCTGAGCGGCTGGAAGGTCACTGTCTGCGGAGAGTTGTAGATCTCACCAAGACCGGTGATTGTCGCGTGAACCTTGACCGATTCAGCCACAGAGTCAGTCACTGTGGCGAACGCATTGCCCTGCGCATCTGTCTCAGCATGTGTCGTGACCAGGATACCTGTCGAACCTGGCTGGTCCAGAGTGAAGTTCACCGTTGTTCCAGAAACCGGGTTGCGGTAGTAATCCGTGAGATGCGCCCTGGCTGTGGACAATTCGCCGACCGTCAGCGTTGGCTTATCAACGGACAGGTTCGTGCATTCCTTCGTACCAGTCGGATCAGGTGCGCACTTACCGTCAATCTGAATTGGACCAGGTCCAATTACCACTGTCATTGGCGAGTTCGTGATGTTCGTGTCCTTGCCGTTGTACGGGATGGTGGCCGTGAGGGTCACCGTCTCAGCAGTGTGGTCGATCATCGTGACTTCAGCTTTACCGTCGGGTCCCGAGACTGCCGTCAAGGCAGCCACCCCTGCCGCGCTCGAACCCAGCGGGCTCAAGGTCGCGTTACCAGTGGTCGAGAAGCTCACGGTAGCCCCTTGAACTGGGTTGCCATTCGCATCGTTGATCTGCGCCGTGACGGTGATCGTGTCAGCAGTGGTCGGCTCCTTCGGACTGATGCTCAGTACGGATGTTTCTGGGTTTCCATTGTCTGCTGCCACGAATGTCAGCGTGACATGGCCTGGAGCGTTCTCCGTGCCATTGAGCTGGTAGGCGCGAGGCGCCATGCCATCCACACTCACTGTTGCATCATGAGGGCCAGACTTGAGCGATGAGTACCAAATAGTGCTCACACCATTGTCATCCGTTCCCTTGATACCTTCTTGAATCCTCAGGTTGGCATCTGTGGTCACCGACTGAACGAGCGCGCCGGGGACCGGGTTGCCGTACTTGTCATAGGCCGACAGAGTAGCGATGTCACGCTCATCACCGTTCGCCCTGACGCCGTCCTGTGTGACCTTGACATTGGTGAGGCAGCCGTCGCCTGTGGTGCAGACCGCGTCTGCCTTCCAAGCACGAGACTCCGCAGGATTACCCGCAGCCGAGTTGACTGGCTGACCAGCCGTGGTCGCCGTGATCGAGTACGTGCCACTCTTGGTCGAGTAGACCTGCACTGAACACGTGCCATCAGCAGCCGACAAGCAGGTCGCACCGTTCGGGAACCAAGGCCCGCTCGGATTGATCACGAAGCTCATAGCCGCATTCTGGACTGGCTTGTCGTTTGCGTCATGCAGGGCAGCTGTCAGCGTGTAGGTGTTATCAGCACCGGTTCCGACAACCAACGGACCATCCGGGGTGACCGTCCACGAGGAGTGCTTGGGATCAGCTATGCCTCCGAATATGACGTTGACGGGAGATCCCTGAGGAGTCTTGGAGTCAACAGTCACATTGAACTTGAAGGTTCCACCAGTGTTCGACGAATACCAGATCGTTGAGGTTCCATCTGCCGCAGTCGGAGCGATATCCGACTGGACAGTCACAGAGGAACCGGTCGGATCGGCCGCAGTCGAGGCAACCGTGGCGCCCGGAACGGCATTGCCGTCGCAGTCGTAGGCGTACACCCGGAAGATGTCATGCTGGACACCATCGGGATAGACACCGTTGAGGACTTCTTCGACTCTCGTCACATTTCCAGTCGTCTGAGCACCCGGGTCACCCGGTACACACACTGGCCCGGGGGTGAACTCAGCCGGAACCGTATTGAAGGTCAGTCCAGGGCTAGTGGCGCTGATCGTATACGTTCCCACAACCGTCGAAGTCACATTCACTGAGCACGTCCCATCGGCGCCTGTCGTGCACGACGTATTGTCGAAGGTCAGGTTGTCGACGGCCGGGAAGGTCGCCACAGCACCTGACACGGCGTTGTCATTCTTGTCAGTCACCTTTGCAGTCACCTTGAAGCTACTGCCAACAACCTGGGCCGACTTGGGATCAATCGTCAGTGTCCCCTTACTAGCTGCGGAGGAAGTGAAGGACAACTGCGCCGGAGAACCCTGCGGAGTCTGGCCGTTGATCGTCACAGGCACGCTATATGTGCCTGCAGTCGTCGCTGTGTAGCCCAGGATCGCAGTCCCGTTGTCATCTGTCTTCGGGTTCGCAGGCGTTGCCAATGTCGCTCCAGCCGGAGTCGAGGCAGTAGCGGCCAGTTCTGCACCAGGAACGGTGTTGCCATAGGCGTCGTACACGAAGGCGTTGATCACGTCTTGCTGTGTGCCATCCGCTTGAACACCATTCGGGTCCACGGTGACGTGGGTCGGCATCAGGCACGTCGGTCCAAAGCACGGAGGTCCGGCAAGGAACTGCAACTGCACTGGGCTACCGGAGATATCTCCTGGGCCACTGGGTCCTGGCAGAGTCGCATGAGCAGTGTAGGTACCCTTCACCGTCGAGGTGAGTGTGACCGAGCACTGTCCGGTGGACAGAGTCTGACACGACGTGTCACTCAGAGTCGCATTTGTCGGATCGCTGACCGAGAAACTCACCGTGTAGTCCGGAATGATGTTCTTGTTGGAATCTCTTACGGTGGCCGTCAAGGTATAGCTGTTGCCAACCTGGATCGCGCCATCTGGTGTGACAACCAACTTCGATTCCGTCAGCGAGGGCAGCGTGGGGACGAAACGGATCTGGTTGAGGATACCCGTCACAGGCCTCAATCCGTCAATCGTGCCTTCAGCGGTGTAAGTACCAGCCTTGGTTGCGGTCCAGGAAACCAACGCCGTACCGTCTGCCCCAGTGGTTGCTTCTGCTGTTGCAGGCTTCAAGACTCCCGCCAGATCGCCCGTTGTCTTATCAACGGCAACGACCTTTGCATTCGGGACTGCATTGAAGTAGTGGTCAAGGGCATGAGCCTTTGCCACGTCCTGAGCTTGTCCATCTGCCAACTGATCATTCGTGATCATCTCGAAGTAGCTGTTCTTGACGTCAACACCAGCATTCGTGATAGTGACGATTGGATGCTGATCAGCTTCCACATCCGTGACAGTTGCAGTGACCTTGTAGTCGCCAACCTTCTCCGCAGTCAACTGGCACGTGTACGTACCAGGTGCCGACGGCCCGACCTCGGCACACGGCGTCACCGTGGCTGTATCGGCTGGGTTGGTCTGGCTGACGCCTGTCACAGTGATTTCACTCGCCGGAATACCCGGAACCGGGTTCATGTAGTCATCGCGAGCGACAATCGTCACGACGACCGGAGAACCAGCCACCTGGGTGGTCGGGTTGACCGTCACGTCCGTGTTGTGCGGATTGACTTTTCCAGCTTGGAAGGTGACAGTCTGAGGAGACTTGTCGATCTCACCCTCGGCGATCTTCGCATGAAGGACCACCGGTTCTGCCTTGGTGTCAGTCAGCGTGGCATGTGCATTTCCACTGGCATCCGTGGTTCCAGAAGTTGTCGTGAGGACAGCACTCGTTCCGGAGTCGATGGTGAAGGTCACATCGACGCCCGCAAGAGGATTAGCATCCTTGTCAGTGATGTATGCAGTCGCATTAACCGTATTACCGACAGTCGGTGTGTCATTATCCACTATCAACTTCGAGCAGTTCAGGTTGGGATCCTCACAATGCGTCACTGGACCAGTATTTGTGAACGTGACATCCACTGAACCGAGCGAGACATCCACTCCACCGATGGGCACAGTGGCTGTCACAGTGGCAGTTTCCGGGGTGTTGTCGGTCAAGGTCGTCGTAGCGGTACCCTGATCGTTGCTCACCTCAATATCCCTGCCAGCTCCTGACGGCTTGGCGAACACAACCGAACCAGTGGCACTGAAGGTCACCGAGGCATTCGACACGACGTTATTGTTCTTATCCCGAAGGATTGCCGTGGCAGTAGCTTGCTCACCAATCTTCAGTGTCTTCGGCTCCACCGTGAATGTGGAGTTTCCTGGGACTACGGGACCAGGACCGAAGTTCAATGTGATCACATTGGAATTCGTGGCGATTGGTGCCGCAGGGTTAGCCGGATTGTAGTTGTAGGCCGTCGGCAGCTTTCCACCGACTGTCACATCAGCCTGGTATCCGCCCACCTTGGTCTGGGTCGAGGTGTACCAAATCGTACTTGTTCCATCGTCTCCTGTCGGAGAGATGCCTTGCTGAACCTTCAGGTCATCTCCGGACTGGGAGGTGGAGAGCACCAGCATTGCGGGAACAGGATTGCCCCACTTGTCGTAGGCGTAGACGGTCGCGATATCGTGAGCGTCACCATCGGCAATGGCATTATCCGTGGTCACCACAACTCGCGTGATGTGGTCACTTTCTCCAGGTCGGAGTGGCTCGTGGGTGCAGCCTGACAACTCTGCGCATACCTCGTCCGGGTTCCAAACCACGGACTCGGCTGTTCTACCGTTGGCACTCAGGATCGCCGTGTCACCCGAGAGTCCGGTGATGGAGTACGTACCCGACTTCGTCGACCAGACTGTCACTGTGCATGTGCCAGTGGCATCAGCCGAGCAACTCGCGCCATTCGGGAAGGTCGGGCCTGTCGGATCCATCTTGAAGGTGATAACGCCGCCAGGCACCGGATGATTGTTGTCATCCTTGAGAGTCGCAGTCAAGGTGTACGAATTCGCAGCATCCTGGCCGACAACCAGCGGACCAGCAGGAGTGACCGTCCACGATGAATACAGTGGGCTCACGTGTTGAGGAGCGAACATCAGGGTGACTGGAGAGCCCTGTGGGGTCACAGTCGTTGATGTGCCTTGAACCACATTCGTAACGGTCACATTCGCTTGGTAGCTACCGTCTTGGTGAGATGTGTACCAAATCGAGGTGTTGCCATCGGCTCCGGTGTTACCAATCGGGGATTGGATGGTCAAGTTCGCACTTGTCGTTGTCGATGCCACCGTTGCATCCGAAACGGGGTTGTTGTAGCAGTCAGCCGCGTGCACTGCGACGATGTCCGTGTCCGTACCATCAGCAAGTGCACCATTACGTGTCACCTGGGCTGTGCTGGTCGTTGCGCAGACCGGGCCCGCGGTGAAGACAGCCTGGACCGTGTTACCGAAGTTGGTGGCACTGATGGTGTAGGTGCCAGCCACGGTTGACGTTATATCCACCTTGCAAGTGCCATCGGCACCTGTGATGCAAGACGACGCACTGAAGGTCAGATTCGGCACTGCTGGGAAGCTGACAACATACCCGGACACCGGGTTGTTATTGGTGTCATCCATTGTCGCGGTGACGGTGAAGGACGAACCAACCGGCTTGGAATCAGTCGAATCAATCGACAACTTGCCGACGCCGCCTTGCCCAGCGGTGAAGTTGAGGTTCGCCGTAACCGGCACCTGCCTGCCATCAGCAGTCACAGTGACGGGATAGGATCCCGCAGTTGTGGAGGTGAAGCCAACCGAAGCTGTCCCTTGGGCGTCAGTCGTCGGGGTGGTTGAACCCACGGCCTGGACCGGACCGGTCGCAGACACGCTGAGTTGGGCACCAGGCACCGTGTTGCCGTACTTGTCGAAGCCGAAGAAGTTCACCTTGTCCTGTGAGGTTCCATCAGCCGTCGCATTGTTCGGGTCAATGGTCACATGAGTCTGGCAACCCGGATCACCCACACAGAGCACATCATTGGTGAAGGCCACTGTCTGCGGGCTTGCCTTGGTGGGATCACCATTGCCGCCAACATCAGTTGCAACACCGTTCTGTGGCACCGTGGCATGGACCGTGTACTGTCCAGCTTTAGTGGAGGTCAGGCCGACCGAGCAGGTGCCATCGCTGATGGTGTAGCAGGTGTTGGCATTCAACGTTGCATCCGCCGAATTCACCGAGAAGCTGACAGTCACACCTGCGAGCGGGTGAGCGTCGGCGTCCCTGGCTGTCGCCTTGAGAGTGTATGTCTGCCCGGCCACGATCGGACTGGCAGGAGTGATCTCCAAGGAGGAGTTCTGGGCACTGACGTTGCCAGCGGAGAAGCGAATCTGGTTCAAGACGCCCGTCCCACCAGTCGCTGTCGGGTTCAGTCCACCAATGGTGCCCTGAGCGGTATACGTACCCGGCTGGGTCGCCGTCCACGAGATCACCGCGGTTCCATCGTCACCTGTCGTTGCCGTTGCAACCCTCGGATTCAAGATGTTGGCGAGATCGCCAGTCGTCTCATCCGTGGCCACAACCGGGGCATCGGGGACCACATTGCCATAGGTGTCATATGCCCATGCTCTGGCCTGGTCCTGGTCCCGACCATTAGCCAACTTATCGTTCGCGATCATTTCGAAATGGGTCACATAGTCCGGACTCTCTATCGGCGTGCAGTGGCTCACGCAAACATCGCCATGAGTGAAGGTCACTGTCGGCTGCTGGAGGATGTGAACACCCTCGACAGTCGCCGACACCGTGTACGTGCCGACGAGTTGGGCCGTCATGTCACAGGTGTAGACACCCGGAGCTGAGGGGCCGACCTCGACACAGTTGGTCACAGTGGCGGAGTCGTTGGGACCACTGCCCTTCGAACCTGTCACCTGAATCTCGGAGATCGGAATACCTGGGATCGGAGTCCTCTGGTCATCTCGGACCGTCACCGTCACCCTGACCAGCGCGCCCACAACCTGGGTGGTCGGCTCAACTGACACACTGGACTCCCGATCGCTAGGACCACCGTGCTGGAAGGTGATGGTCACAGGAGAGTTGTTGATCTCAACAGCCGGATCACCCTGGTAGGCAATAGTCGCCGAGACGTGAACGGCCTCAGGTGTGTCGTCCCTCACCGCCACTGATGCATGTCCAGTAGCATCAGTCGTTACGATCTGTGGCGGGTTGCTGGTATTCAGCTTGGCGCTTCCATCAGAGTTGAATGTCACATCAACACCAGGAACTGGATTGCAGTATCTATCAGTGATGTAGGCTGTCGCCAGCGATGGAGCCGGGATCACTGGATCCAACGGGTCAGCAGACAAGCTGGTACCTTCCCTGCCAGTATGTGTCGGATCTTCGCATGGGCCCGGATTAGGTTGTCCATACAGGAATGGGATCGGCAACTTATCCGTGGTCTTTGCCTGGTTCTGGACCGCTGCTGCATCTACGCTCACGCTTGCGGTATAGGTCGAATCCGCGACATTCGAGGAATATTTCACCGAGTAAGTTCCATCACCATTGTTCGTCATTGCTGAGACGGTCACATTCGGGCTCGAGGCAGTGAACTGCACTCGTGCTGCAGTCAGGTCCGTGACCGGATTGTCGTACGTGTCCAATGCCGTCAAAGTACCGGTGTAATAAGTCCGTGTACCAGCTGGATTGCTTGGATCGTCCACAGACGCCCAATTCGTATGATTTGCGTCGTTAGGATCAACAACGGGATCAATCGCGAAATAGGCATGGTCGAGGGTTGCATTGGTGAAAGTCAAAGTAACCGGAGAATTGTACAGGTCCGTAGCCGTCCCATTGATGTCAATCTTCGCGGACAACTGATAGTCGCCAATCTTCTGCGATGTCACAGTGATGGAGCAAGTTCCGTCGTCGCCTGTCACGCAGGTCGGAGCGGATAGGGCAAGTTCTGCCTTATCTCCAGAGAAGGTAACAGTGCTGCCCTTGATTGGGTTATTGTCAGCGTCCTTCACCGTTGCCGTTGCTGTGATATTTGTGCCCACCGGAGTGGATGTCTTATCAACATCAAGCCTGGAACGGTCCGGTCCAATGACGGGAGTTGGCGCGAAAGTTACTACTGCGGTCACGTCAGTCCCCAAATCCGGGGTGTACGGCCACGATGTGACTGTTGTGCTGACTGCGGTCAACGGCACATTGTCCTGAATCACGGTATTAGTCAAGGTGTTTACAAGCTTGACATTCTGGACAGACCAGTTCGCATTGGGCACGGTGGCTGTCATTGTGGCGACAGTTCCGGTAGTTACAGCTGCGGCCTGGGGGCTGACGACGACCTTATCTTGTCCGGCTGTGATGGATGTGGTCCATGAACTGCCGGTCATGCCGAACGAGAAGGTTCCCATGCCGCCGGTTGTCTGGGCCGCTGGGCGGTAGACGGAGTCGGCTACGTTCAGCAGGTAGTCCTCGATCTCACCTGGAGTTGTCCAGGCTGAAGAACCGGAAACGCCGTAGTATTCACCACCGGCGTTGGTCGGCTGGGTGATGTTGGTCAACGAGGCGTTGACACGCATCTGGACCGGTTGGGAACCAGAGATCGACGGGGTGACAGACGGCTGGTACTGGTAGTTGCCAGTGGCTGTGGTTCCTGTCGTACCGCCGAAGACGGTCGTGTTCCAGGTCGGAGTCGTGTTCCAGGTGTTGTTTCCGGCACCAGTTGTCCAGCCGGTCACATAGGCGTTCGCGGCCTGGGAGCCGGACACGCTGGCGACCATCGGATACTGCACACTCGCAGCCAGGGTGGCGTCGGTCAGCGGGAACGGAGCGATCCCGCTGTTGACGAACACGCCATCATCGGTGGCGTTGTGGGCCTGGTTGTCGGTGGCTGGGCCAGGGTAGGCGCCGAGCGTGTTGCCCAGGAAGACCTGGGGAGCAGCGGTGCCGTTGATGTGAGCCGGCACGTTCGCGTCGACCGGGCCCGCAGCCGCGTCACCATAGGAGCCGAAGGCTGAGAAACCGAAGTCGGCGGACGGAACCTGCTGGCTGGTCGCGAAGACGACCGTCGCGTACGACGCCCAGGTGGAGGGGTCGGACGTCGAGCCGAGAGCGCCAGGCGTGGGATCGGGAGAGCCCATGGGCAGAGCGCCGTTACAGGCACCGCCGTTTTCCGAGGTGATGTCGCCGCTTTGGCACTTGACAGTGGCCACGTTGTGGACCTGCTGGCCTGCGGAGTTGTAGCCGACCTCATCGGAGCCGGCGCCCCAGGTCTGGATCGCGTTCACCATTGCGCCGCCCAACACGGGAGCTTGAACCTGGACGGGACGGACGTAGTACGTCTGGGTCGCAGATCCGGAAACGATGAAGGAGTACTGACCCGTTGAATCAGTCGTCTGGCTGGACAGCATCAGTTTGGCTGTCCCATCCTCTTGCTGAGCGTACAGGGCTACGGTTTGATTGGGAATGCCAACTTCACCGTTGTCAATCTTGCCGTCACCATTGGCGTCGTTGTAGATCACCCCTCGGATGATCTGCGCCTGTTCTGGGGACATATTGTCACGTGAGGTGTACGGGGACAGTTGATCGTTCTGGATCGACCAGATGACTCTCGCCAACCCGGTCAGCGGATCGATCTTCACCATCCTGGTCGTGCCGGACCAGGGGCCGCCATCATAAGCACTCTGCGGCATGGCTGCAGGCTTGTTGTAGATACCGGTGCCGCCACCGAGCAGGAACTGGCCGTTGATGAACGCATTGCCCCAGATGTTCGAGCCACTGCTCCACCAAGAGTTGAGGTTGGCGGGATCCTTATTGATCTTCTCCACGACGTAGTACCGCCATGGATTGGCCGCCGTGCCGTCGACGATGTTCCCATCGGCGTCACGGGCAGGTTCCATTCGAACCAAAGACATATTGCCAGCACTGGTCGCAGACAGGCCCGATCCTGAATAGGTGTAGGCGTTACCATCTGCGTCCAGGGCTATGTCACATGGCGCCCCTGGCGTGCCACTCCCACTTCCAGAGACATTTTGTCGGACTTTCACACGTTCTTGTGGCACCGTTGCCATTCCCTGATACCAGTCGCCTGGCTGAACCGAACCAGACATTGAATACTTACCAGTGATGGGATCCCAAATGCCGAAAGTCCATTCCGACTCGGAGCTTGCAGCTGTCGAGGTCGATGACTGGTTGTCGACTGCTGCTCCGCCGTTCCATGCGATACGGATGTAGAGGTTGCCTGTGTACTGGTCGATCTCACCGCCGGTCGCGTGGCCGTTGGCCAGCGACTGGTTGAATCCGCCAGCCATCTTGAAGGCAGGCATACATGCGTACTGAATGTCCGACTGACCCACGGTCACACGCACAACAGGCGTGTAACCCACATCGCAGGTGACGGGGCCGTTGCTACGTGGAGCTGTGTTCTTCACGAAGTACATTGTCAGCGGGCCGGTCGGATTGTCCCTCGTGCCACCGATGCGCCCGATCATGTTCGTGTCGAACTGGTAGTTGTCGAAGCTCCACTGACCGGCGGGGGTGGGCGCGATACGCTCGAAGGCCAGCACCGCCCGGGTCTTGTAAGTCGTGCTGTCGGACGACCAGTCGTAGGCCTGCCAGACCATGTTGACGGTCGAACCGATAGACGTGGTAGACGCTTGGGTCAATATTGAACCGTCAGTGGTCCAATAGATGGATTGGTCGTTGACCTGGTCCACTGGTACAACCCAGTTGGCCTTCCACGTCGAATATGTAGTCCAGACGGGTATCTGACCCTGGTTCGACACCGGGTCCCCTCGTCCTGGTGGCTCAGCCGCAGCTTGCGGGAGAGCATTGGGTTGCAATTGACCAACCACAATGGCCCCAATGGTCAAAGCAAAAGCAGAAAGAAAAGCCAATGGCTTAATCCAGCCACGACGGCGCGGAGCAGCCGTGGTCCCATGGATATTGGATGAATTGACAGGCAACATAAATCCCCCCCGACAACAAATATGCATCAGGCACATAAAATTTCGGGCTATCCTCCCCAGTCTTGGAGTTATCCCCGAACCCGAAGGCCACTCACCTCCGGTAATCGCAATCTTGCCACAGTGCTACCACGATCCGCAACCTCATGACGCACATTCACAGGGGCCTTATTCTTAGGAAAACCCGGGCCTCACCAGCCAAGCAATTGGCACATTCTGTTGGTAAATCCGCATTCAGATTAGGTCGTGTGACCACCTGTGTCAAAACAGGGCCCACAGTCGCGGAGCGGACCTACTCCACGGCAGGGGACTGGGAGGAAGACCCTGCCGAGCTTGAAAGGATTGATGAGGATCGTGCATCCTTGTTGGGGACGTGCGTGCACTGATTCAGGACCACCACACTGCTGATCGACTTTGGGTCCGAGCCTATCACGCGACGATGAGCGAGACCGCAAAAATTCTTACATTTCTCCTTATCAACTAGCATTTTCTAGAGTTTTACCAGATGCATCGGATTCAACGGGAGTAGGTGGTTCGGCGGATCGTGACCGAAGGATCGGGCGGTTTGTGAGCAGTCCACCAGGGGTGACGCCAGGGTGGTGTGACGCCCTGATCCGGGATTGAGCGATCGTTTTATACCATATATACAGTGAAGGGCTCGGACCGGAGGACAATGAGCTCACTGTCAACCAGCTCACGCCAAGCCGCGGAATTGGTTGCGACCCGGATCGGCCGCCTGGGGCCTGGCTATCGATACAACATCGTTCAGCATTTTCTTAGGGACTCAAGTCCCATCGGCTCCGCGATGACCACACAGCGAACATGAATCGATGGTATCGGGTTTGGCGGCGGTGTCCAGATCTAGGCCCGAATCCACCGATCGCTCGCGACGCAAGGGATCGATTCGGGCTCAATCTCACGGTACGAAGAGGGTGGCGTCGAGGCGATGGGTCTCCTGATCGAGGACGCGAGCAGCCAGGAGGCTGACGGGGGTGCCGGCGAGGGTGGCCGACGGGTCGACGGCCAGCCATGGGACCAGGACGAAGGCCCGGTTGGCGGCGCGGGGGTGGGGCAGGATCAGGTCGGGCTGACTCCAGACTTCGGCGCCGGCACAGATGAGGTCGATGTCGAGGGTGCGGGGTCCGCCGGCGACCTGGCGGGTACGGTGGGCCCGCGATTCGATGGACAGTGCCCGGTGCAACAAGTCTGGAGCAGGCAGGCCGGACTGGACGATGAGGACAGCATTGAGGAAGTTCTCTTGTTCTATTTCACCTTGGGCGACCGTGTCGTAGACCGGGGACACCCGGGCGTGTTCGACACCTGGAGTTGCCACGAGGACCGACACCGCGAATTGCAAGTAGTCGAGCCGGGGTTCGATGTTGGATCCGAGAGAGAAGACAACCCATCGCGGGGCACGCCCGGGGGGAGGTGGACTTAGCCTGGATGCACCGATCGCTTGCGTAGCGAGCGCCACCAGATGGGTGCACTGGGCACAGCGACAACGCGAAGGCAGACTTGACGTCTGTTGAGCGGTGGCGATGGGGCCAGGGTGCCCATAT